>JAKJFL010000724.1:0-1984 GCA_022704935.1 Candidatus Rifleibacteriota bacterium | reverse complement strand
CGCGCCTATGGTACTGCACGGGCAGCTGTGTGGGAGAGTAGGTAGATGCCAGGGTTATGAACCGCCTGGGGCCAAAAGCCCCGGGCGGTTCTGTCTTTAGCCGGAAAATTTCACCACAAAGACACAGAGGCACAAAGACAACGAACCACAGAGACACCGAGACACAGAGACGGAATCCGCAGATTCCGCTGATATATAATTAACATCATACAAATTAATCCGATGCAGGGGTGGGTTTCAAACCCGCCCTGATCGCAACAGGGGACATCGTATGACGTAGGGCCGTTCGCGAACCGCCAATTCCACGGAAAGCGATCTGCCCGGACAAGCTGGTGGGAATGGAGGTTACCGGGATAATCCTGCGTGGATGAGCAGCAGGATAACCGCCGACAGGCCGTACGATGCGAGAAGGCCGAAGCCGGAACCAAGCATCCAGAGCGTCAGCGCCGCGACGGGCACGAGCGGAAGTATCTGAAGGGCCTGCGTCTTCGCATGGTAGAGCGGCGGGATCCCGAACCCTGCGGCGGTGATGACCGTCGTATCAGAATAGGGGATCATCAGCCCACCGGCTATCGATCCCGAAATGACGGCACCGGCGACGATCGGAATGAAGCCTTCGCCGCCGGAAGACATCGCCATCTGGAAGCCGATCGGCATCACGATCGCCATCGAACTCCAGCTGAATCCGGTGGCGACGGTGATGAGGAACGACACCGCCATCGCGGCCACCGGCACCATCGCCGGCGACAGTTTGTCTCCCAGCAGCGACGTGAGCCAGACGCCGGTTCCAAGATCAGTCGAGACGGCGGAGAGGCCCTTGGCAAGCAGGATGACGAGCCCGGTCGACACCATGGCTTTCATCCCCTTGCGGAGGCCGCCGAGAATCTCTTTCCAGCTGAGAACATCGTCGTGCCTGAACATGAATATTCCGATCGATATTGAGACGAGGACGGATCCATTCAGGATATCGACCGTTGGCAGGTCGGAAAAGACGCTGATGAGCGTCAGGCCTTCGTTCCAGGAGTTGGCGATGTTGCGGGCCGTATACCCGAGAAGGCAGAGAACGGAGAGAAGAACGAGGTTCCCGAGCGGCAGCAGAAGGTGGCGAAGGCGTGTTTCCGGCCGCGCTTCATGTGTCGCCTTCGAGGTTGCCGGGGGCGGGCCCTGGTCGAGGTGGGCACCGATCCATCGACCTGTCCAGGCGCTGACGCAGGCGAGGAAGAGGCCGAAAAACGTCACGGCGTGATAGGGGAACGATCCCAGAAACAGCGCCGAAGAGCCCAGTTTCACGCCAAGCGGTTCGGCGGAGCTCACCAGAAGGGATGCCTCGAACCCCGCCCAGGTCGAGATCAGCACGACGGATACGACGACGGCGGTCTGGTCGACGATATAGGCGAGAAGGGCCGGCGAAATGCGATGCTTTGGGCACATCGTCCGCATCGATGCCCCGCAGATGAGCACGTTGGCGTAATCGTCGAAGAACACGCAAAGACTGAGAAGAAACGTCGCGACACGTGTTTTCCGGGCAGAGTCGAGCTTCACCGAGATAGCCTCGGAAAAACGTTCGTATGCGCCGCTTCGGGATATGATCTCGAGCAGGCCGCCGACCAGCACTATGAAGAATGCTATCTTCAGGCGTTCAACGTCGGTGAACGACAGTTTCAGATACTGCAGGCATGCGGAAAACCCGGCGCCGATGGCGGCGTGTTTGATCGTGAACGCCCCGGCGACGATCCCGAGGAACAGCGCCAGCGCGACGCGATGCGTCACGACGGCGGCCAGGATCGTCACCACCGCGGGAATAAGGGACAGAATGCCGAAATCGATCGTCATGTTCATTTCGATATATCGTACGCCATATATGTGTACGGGCGGTTCGCGAACCGCCCCTACGGAAACACGATGAATTTACCGGGGCCGGTCAGATCGCGATGGGGTCCTTGATGTCGTAGCCGCGGGCGACGAGGGATTCTTCCTCGGCGGG
>JAKJFL010000723.1:0-1984 GCA_022704935.1 Candidatus Rifleibacteriota bacterium | reverse complement strand
GAGAATGAGCGAGGCCGAAGATCGCTTCTGATCAGGGTCGGCGAGAAGGGCGCAGAGGTCGAGAAGGGACTCCTGTTCCAGAAGGTGGGCATCGTCGACGATCAGAACTGGGAAGCGCGGGTTCTTGTCCTGAGCGAGATCCAAGAGATGCTTCTGAATCCTGATCAGAGGCGGGACGGTCCGCTTGCCGAGATCCAGATTGCAGGCAGCGGCCAGCGTTTTGAGCATGCCTGCTCGATTCAGGCCGCTGTATGGCAGAAAAACGGGCAGGAAGGCGCGTGAATCGAGCCGCTCCCGAAGATGGCGAACGAACGTCGTCTTTCCGGTTCCAGGAGCGCCGGTCAGCACGAAGCTTTTTCCGATGCGCAGCATCTCCATCGCCATCATCAGCATGCGCTCTTCATGCTCCGAAAAGAGCGGCTCGGCCTCACCCGGTTGATCGATGAACGGATGGCGCTTGAATCCGAAGAACTCGTTGGGGGTGGCTGGAAACAGGGCGTTTCGTGTCATGCTGGGGTCTCCTTTCGCGCCGGTGGGCGCTGGTAGCGGCGAGCGTTCGACTCGCGATTCAGAGGCCGTGCGGGCTGGTAGGTCTCTCCATACCAGATTTTCGCCCCGTCCTCGGGATCATAGAAAACGGTGATTCTCGAGCCCGGCAGGCAGTCGGTTACCTCGAACGCCTTTCGCCGAAATCGGATGGTGCCGTCGTTGTACACGCGACACCGGCGTTCCATGAAAAACAGTGGATCGATCGGAATTCCCTCCGGCACGACACGACAGGCGGACGACACGCTGACTCGCTTCTGAAGCGGAGCGCACCCGAGGGTTTCGTGCAGGGTCTGATGATACGATGCGATCCAGGCCTGAAACCCCTGGCGAAGATCGGCGAGGGTGCGCGCCGGTGTTACGTTCAGAAACTGCTCGCGAACGGTCCGGAAAAAGCGCTCGATCTTCCCGCGACCTTGCGGTCGATAGGGCGGCGTGTGCGGCATCTGGATCTGAAGCCGGCCACCGACGACCCGCAGATGGCGGCTTCGATACGCGGCGCCGTTGTCACTGTAGAACCTCTGCGGAACACCGTGACAGCGCACCGCCTGCTTGAGCTCGGCTATCAGCACGTCGACACTCTCTCGCAGGAAAACGCCACCGGCGACGACGAACCGCGTTGCATCGTCCAGAATCACATGGATGTAGGTCTTGCGCCGCTCTTTCCCCACCTGGATGCGGGGGCCGTGCAGAAAATCGGCGACCCAGAGACTTCCGAACTCCTCGAACGCAAAACTGCGGCAGTCATCAGGCGAAGCCGGCTTCCGCTCGAGGCCGGCGGAGCGACAGAAACGATACAGGGCGGCCGCGCTGGGAGTTCTGCCGTTCCATGCGTTTTCCCGGTAAAGGAACCGGAAAAGAACGGCCAGCGTCCATCTCGGGTGTTCCGCCCGAAGCGTTCGGATTTTCTCGACCAGGGCTGTCGGAACACTGGTCGCCCCGCTATCCGAGCGTTTCCTGTCAGCAAGACCGGCAAGACCGCCGACGCGGAACCGGGAAAGCCATTTGCGCAGCGTCTCCGGGCTCAGACGGCGTGAGCGCCCCTGTGGGTCTCGATATGCAGGTCGAGCCACCTCTTCGAGAACTTCCTGAACGGTGCGTCCTGCGGGATCGCGGTGCAGAAGCGGGCTTATCAGGCCGTAGCGCCAGAGTGCCAGATCGGTCGGCGGGGCAAGAGCTGGAAAGTGTTGATTCATCTTCGAACCTCCATGCCGACATCTTATGAAAACGTGATTCAGAGCGGAATTGGCCATGGTGTGTTGATGGGGTGGGAGTGACTGCGCGCCGGGAAGAAAGCTCGAGAAATCAGGGCGCACAAGAGACCCCAGGAGGGCACTTCCCGCATGGCGCCGCTCGACAAAAGCCACTCAGCCAGCCGAGCACCCCAGTTCAAACGCCGACGAATCGTAGCCCGGCCGCATTCGAAAAGGCAGGCAAG
>JAKJFL010000722.1:0-1995 GCA_022704935.1 Candidatus Rifleibacteriota bacterium | reverse complement strand
CGAGATGGACCGCGACAAGATCGTCGTCGTGCAGGAAACCGAGTATACTGGCGCCGGCAAGCACCACAATTCCCAGCTTGCTTTCGCGCGCTCGATGGGCATCGAGGTTCGGCGAGGCGATCCGCGCGAGAACGTTCCCGGAAAGAACATCGTGATTCCCGAGCGCCTCGACCAGGTCGCCGGTCACGACCAGCCCCTCGACAAGCTTCGCGTCTCGTATCTGAAGAATGCCGCAAAGATCCTTCCGGCTGCGAGCTGGTCGCCGGAGGACAAGGCGTTCCTCGCGGCTGATGTGAAGAAAGATTCGGCTTGGCTCGATAGTGTGTTGCCGCAGCTGAAGGCATGACGCCCCGTTCCATGTGAAGAACGGCGAGAGGCGTCGAAAGGCGTCTCTCGCCGCATCTCCCGGCACTACCAAGAAAGAGAAAGGAAACGAGGAATGACGGACAACGACAGAATCGCCCGATTCGAAAAGCGGAGGGCAGAGCTGCACAAGATGAGCGACGAGCAGCTGAAGGCCCGGTTCTGGGAGCTTTGCGGCAAGGCCGTCGAGCCGATGATCGAACTTGCGAAGACCCACACCTCGCCTTCGATCGAGCGCGCGGTCCTGCTGCGCATGGGCATCGACAGCATCTCGACCAAAGGCGTCGTGACGCGCGTCAATGAGGCCGGCCTGCTCGGCCACGGGGCAGGGCACGTGGTGCTGAAAGTCGCGGAAACATGCAAGACCGATGTGCGCGGCGCGGCGAAAAAGATCATCGAAGACGCCTCGGTTCTCAACGGGCTGTTTGGAGGAAAGTGACGATGACGACGGAAAAACTCGACCCCAAAGTGAAGCTCGATATCGAGAACATCCTGAACGATCTCGAACACTATCACCCGCGCCGCAAGGGCTGGACCTGGCGCGAGGAGGTTCCCGGCGGATACAAGGTCCACAAGTTCCATTACAAGGACATGACGAAGCCGCTCAAGAACTCGATTCCTCTGCCGGCGGCCAAGTATTTCGACCAAATCGACCCCCAGCCGAAGCCGGTCATCACGACCGAGATCGCGTCGGGGCGTTTTGAAGACGATTTACGTCGCATGCGCATGGCCGCCTGGCACGGCGCCGACCACATCATGGTCATCCGCACCACCGGCCAGAGCCATATCGACGGCCTGCTCGAAGGCACGCCGGAAGGTGTCGGCGGGGTGCCGATCACGCGCAAGCAGATCCGTGCCTCGCGCAAGGCCTGCGACATGATCGAAGACGAAGTCGGCCGGCCGATCAACTTCCATTCGTATGTCTCGGGGGTCGCCGGCCCCGAAGTCGCCGTGCTGTTTGCCGAGGAGGGCATCAACGGCGCTCACCAGGACCCGCAGTATAACGTCCTGTATAGAAACGTGAACATGTACCGGTCGTTCATCGACGCGGCCGAGGCGAAATGCGTCATGTCGGGCGCCCGCATCTTCCAGATCGACGGGGCTCACAACGCCAACGCCACCGCGCGCGACGCCTGGAAGGTTATGCCGGAGCTGATGGTGCAGCACGCGATTAACGCGCTCTTTTCCCACAAGGTCGGCGTGCCGAAGGAAAACATCTGCCTATCGACCGTGCCGCCGAGCGCGACGCCCGCGCCCTGCGTGCATATGGACCTGCCCTATGCCGTGGCGCTGCGGGATCTCTTTAAAGGCTACCGCATGCGCGCGCAGATGAACACCAAGTATATCGAGTCCAGCACCCGGGAAGCCACGGTGACGCATGTGCTCAACATGCTCATCTCCAAGCTTACCAGTGCGGATATACAGTCCACCATCACGCCGGACGAGGGGCGCAACGTCCCCTGGCATATCTATAACATCGAGGCCTGCGACACGGCCAAGCAGGCGCTTGTGGGCATGGACGGGCTGATGGAGATGGTGGCCCTAAAGCACGAGGGCTATCTTGGCGACAAGGCCAGGGAGCTCAAGGAACGCGCAGTGCTCTTCCTCGAAGAGATTGTGGCGGCGGGCGGC
>JAKJFL010000721.1:0-1996 GCA_022704935.1 Candidatus Rifleibacteriota bacterium | reverse complement strand
CGGGTCGACCTCCCTCAGAATCGCATGGGCTTCCGCGTCCATCTCAAGATCGGCACCCCGCCGAAGGGGACGGAAGTCTTCGAGGTGAACCGGTTCATCTACTGCTCGAACCACGCCAGCAACAGCCTCGTCCCGGGATGGGAACCATGACGGACCACCCCGGTTCACATCCGCCCGAGGATGCCGAGATCGTCAGGCAGGTGCTTGCCGGCCGGGTGGAAGCGTTCGGCGAGCTCGTGAAGCGGTATCAAAGCAAGCTTTTCATGATGGCGCTGTATCACGTGCGACGGCCGGCGGCGGCGGAAGACATCGTGCAGGAAGTCTTCATCGCGACGTATCAGAGCCTCGGAAGGTTCGATCAGTCACGTTCTTTCACGAACTGGATTCTCAAAATCGCCACCAATCACTGTTACAAGGCTCTCCGGAAAAAGGTCCCGGTCCCGCTTCCAGACACGGAGATACCCGTTTTCTGCGACCCCCTCGACGAGCAGCTTCAACGAGAACGCCAGGAGGCGGTGGGGGCCGCGATGGCCCGTCTTCCCGATGATTTCAAACTTGTCGTCTGGCTGTTCTACTTTTTCGAACGTTCCTACCAGCAAATATCCGAGATCCTCGACATTCCCCAGCATCTCGTGAAAATCAGACTGTTCCGGGCCAGGCGCATGCTTGGTCAGACGCTGAAGAACACAGCAGTCTCGGATGCGCCCGCGGCACTTGAAAAAGGAAGCGAATAAGTGTTCGGCCCATGTAACCATCGGTCGTTTCAAGGGAAGATAAGAACGACAGGATGAACGATATGAAACATTTCGACGAAGTCACATGCTGCGAGTATCTGGACGGCGCTCTCCAGGGCAGTGAGCTGGCCGCGTTCGAACGCCATCTCGGCGAGTGTGACGCATGCCGGACGATGATCGAGGAAGCCCGTCGCGGTCAGGCCGATCTGAAGCGGCTTCGCCTTCGCGAAGGCCCTGATCTCGCGCCGCGCATCATGGCAGCCGTCCGCGGCCTTCCGGTGCCCATCCAGGCAACGTCGGAAACGGCCGGCGGCACCCGCCGCTTCATCGGCTGGCTCTCGCTTCTCGCCTCGGCCGCCCTTGCAGCCGTGCTGTTCTTCTCCATTCCCCGGCCCACTCCCGGCGGCTCCGGCATCACTCGCACCTCGATGCCCGGCCAGACAACCCTGGCCCGGAAACTCGATTTCCCCGTCGCCCTGATTCTGGCGGATGGCCGTTGGAGCACGTCAACAAACCTGACGAACGGCCTCTTCACGGAACCGACCGTCTTCACCACCGGAAGCGACGGCCGCATCACCCTCTCTGCCGAAACGAGCGACCGGATCGACCTTCTCCCCGACTCCAAACTCACGATCGGAAATGACCTGATCCGGATCGAAACCGGAGCCGTCCGGTTCGAGATGAAATCCACTCGGCCTTACAAGGCCAGAACACTGAATGCCGGAACCGTTTCGGTCAAGGCCGTCAACGCGGCATTCGGCGTCAGAATCGCTTCGAACACCACCTGTATCGATCTGATTGCAGGGAATCTCACGCTGACCATCGCCTCGGAGCCGCCGGTCATTCTCACTCCCGGAACCCGCGCGATATGCGGCGACCGCGTTTCCCTCGAACCGCTCGGAGAACTCGATCTCCAGGCATGGAGTTTCCCCTCATCGCGCCTGTCCGATACCGCCGCGTCCGCCGTCGCTTCCGAAACGGCGACGCAGTCGGTGGTCATCGAACCGCCGGTGCATCCGCAGCCCGCTTCCGCCCCCACCGGGACCTCCCCGACTATCCAACCGGCATCGACAACCGCATCGCCGGCCGCCGTTTCCGACGATCCGCTGTCCACCCTCCTGGACCACCAGCCCGGCACCAACTGACGGAAACAGCACCTCGTCTCCGCCAGTGCCTCAGGGCGCGCGGCGGCTCATTTTGAAAGCTGCTGGGCGAGTTCCCGGACTCTGTTCCCGAACGGTTCCTTTAGAGGAGGCGGTATT
>JAKJFL010000720.1:0-1997 GCA_022704935.1 Candidatus Rifleibacteriota bacterium | reverse complement strand
CCCGCCGCCGAGCCCGCCGCTGCCCCGGCTCCCGTGAAGCTCGAAGGCGCTGTCGTCGTCGTGAAGGGTGAGAATGGCGCTCCCGATACCATCACCTTCAAGACCGCTGATGCCGAGCTGACCCTCCTCCCCGGCGACAAGCTCACCGAACTCCTGGCCGTCGAGAAGGTTGCCGAGAAGACCTTCGTCCTCGAGGGCGAGAAGGTTGCCGCCAAAGACGGGAAGTCCGAAGGCTTCATGATCAAGTCCTTCGAAGAGAAGAAGGCTGACGACGCCGCTCCGGCCGCTGCTCCGGCCACCGAAGAGAAGAAGTAATTCTTCCCCCGGTTCTTCCGAATACATCGGAAACAAGGAACCCGGATCCCTCGCGGATCCGGGTTTTCTTGTTTCCGGCGATCACCTGCCGTACAATATCCATTATTCGACATCCAGAACAGCCGGAGGCAACCGATGGAAAACATGAGAGGCGCATACGAGCAGCAGCAGCTCAACGGGATCGAGGCGTGGGAAGCCCAACCCCCTTCGACGATGGCGAGAACGATGGGATTCATCGCGGCCCCTCTGGCCTGGGCGGCCCAGAAGATGATCCCCGAAGAAATCATGGAAAAAGCCATCGATGCCGCCCTGAAGGCCGCCGCCGCGGTTTCGGGAAGTGACGACCTGCTGACCGATGCGAAAAAGCTGGGTTTCGATGCCGCGTCGGTGCGCGATCTTGCCAAAGCCCCACTCCATGTTTCCGACGGGCTCGCCGAGAATGTGATCACCTGGGCGAAGGGACTGGCGGCGGCCGAGGGAGCCGTCACCGGCATGACCGGCCTGCCTGGCCTGACGGCGGATATCCCGGCTCTGCTCGTCCTCACGATCCGCACCATCAGACGCCTTGGTGCCTGCTACGGTTTCGACAGCGCCGAGGAGGCCGAACGCTCGTTCATCCTTCAGACGCTTCGCGCCGGGGCGGCAAACTCGATGGAAGACAAGAAAAGCGCCATCACCGGCGCCGCCGAGATCCGGACGGTCCTGGACGCCCCGGACACCGCCGTGTCGACCCGTGAGCAGGGCTCCATCCTCGGCCGTGAGGCTTTCGCCGCCGCCATCCGAAACGTGGCGAAACAGCTTTGCATCAACCTGACCCGCCGGAAAGCCGTGCAGGTCATTCCAGTCGTCGGGGGCGGCGTGGGCGCGGCGATGAACGTGATGTTCGTTTCCGACGTCGCCGAAGCCGCTTTCAGGCTCTACCAGAAGCGACGGCTCGAGATACAGGCGGTCAGCACCTCCGCCGCCCTGACGAAAAAATAGCAGCCGGAACCGCGTCCCCACTGCTCTGCGCGCTGGTTTTATGATATCCTTCCCCAATGAAGAGGCTGGCGGTATTTCTGGTCGTGGCCCTCGGCGTCCTGATCGGATGCATGGGCGGGGGCGGTGGGGGAGGCGGCGTTGCCGGCTCTTCCGGAACGCTCGGCCATATTTCGGGAAAACTGACGCTCCAGTCCGGTCTGGCCAGCGTTCATGCCTCGTCGACCCGTTCGCTCGCCTCGGTTCAACCCGGTGACGCCGTCGTTTTTCTCGAGGAAAACCCCTCGATAACCGCGGTGCCGGCCGCCGACGGCTCATATCGCATCGACGGCATCCCGTTCGGCAGATATTACGTCCTCGTCAGGGTCCGCTCCCTCGGCGGCAACACCTACAAGGTGCGCTCCCTCGGCCAGGCCGCGCTCACAGCCGACGCCCCGGCTGCCCAGGTCGATCTTTCGGTCGCCCCGGCCGACGTTGCCGACCGCCGTGCTCGGCTCCTGGTCTGCACACCGGCCGGCCAGGCCGCAGCGAACTGCGCCGTGAGCGTCTGGGGCGAGCCGTTCGATCCGATGGGGAACGGTATATATCAGTCGCCATATATGCCGGCCGGCGGCGTAGGAAACATCTTCATCGAGCCGCCCGCGGGAACAGCGTGGGAGCGGGGCGTGCTCGCAATCCCGGACGGCGCTTTCAAGAGCGATACC
>JAKJFL010000719.1:0-2002 GCA_022704935.1 Candidatus Rifleibacteriota bacterium | reverse complement strand
CGAAGGGCCGCCGCCCGTTTCCCAGCAGGATGTCGTCGAAGCGATCCTCGAAGGCCGGGACTGCCTCGTCGTCCTGCCGACCGGCGGCGGCAAGTCGCTCTGTTACCAGCTTCCCGCGCTGATGCAGGCGCGGCAGAGAAACCTGCTGACCCTCATCATATCGCCGCTCCAATCGCTGATGAAAGACCAGGTCGACGCCCTCGCGCGGCGCGGCATCCCGAACGTCGGGGCGCTCAACGGCCTGCTTTCCGTCTTCGAGCGGGCGGAGACCCACGAAAAAGTCGCCCTCGGCGATATCGACATCCTGTGGGTCGCCCCCGAACAGATGCGCAACCGCTCGTTCCGCGACACCCTTGCCCAGAGGGAGATCGGCCTCGTCGTCGTCGACGAGGCGCACTGTCTGTCGAAATGGGGCCACGATTTCCGGCCCGACTACCTGTTCCTGTGCTCGTTCCTGAAGGAGGTGCTCGGGGAAACCGCCTCCCTGCCGCCGATTGCCTGCTTCACCGCCACGGCGAAGCTCGACGTGATCGAGGAGATCCGCACCTATTTCCGGCAGGAGGCCGGCAAGGAGATGCACCTGTTCATCGGCACGGCCGAGCGGAAGAATCTGCGGTTCCATGTCCACGGGCTCGACACGAAGAACGGCCGCGACGCGAACCCAGACGGATACAACAAGATCGGGCTTGCCATCGAGATCCTGAAAGAGGGGCTCCGCGACGGGGGTGGCGCGATCCTGTTCACCGCAAAACGCAAGGCGGCAGAAAACCTCGCCAAGAAACTTCAGGCATCGGGGTTTAAGGCCGACTTCTTTCACGCGGGCCGCACCCCCGACGACAAGCGGCGTGTGCAGGAGGAGTTCCTGGCCGGCCGTCTCCGGGTGATGTGCGCCACGAACGCTTTCGGCATGGGCGTCGACAAGCCCGACGTCCGGGTGGTGATCCACACCGAGATTCCAGGTTCCCTCGAAAACTATCTCCAGGAGGCCGGCAGGGCTGGGCGAGACCAGGAAAATGCTGACTGCCACCTCATCTTTTCGGCCGATGATATCGAGTTCCAATTCCAACTGTGCATGTCGAGCCGCATCGCGCACGGCGATCTGATCGGCATCTTCCGGGGAATCCGGAACCTCGCGCGCAAGCAGAAAGCCGGCCCGGGGCGCGGCGAGATCGTCCGGACGACGGGCGAGATTCTCAGGGACGAAGAGACCACCACCGATAAAATCGATGCATCGGAACCGATGGCAGACACCAAGGTCAAGATCGCCATTTCCTGGCTCGAAAAGCTCAACCGGCTCGAACGCTCGTGGAACCGCACCTCCGTGATCGAGGCGAAGCCTGTGCCGCCGACCCTGGATTCCGCGCTGGAGATCATTCGCAAGCTTGGTTTGCCGGAATACAGGCAGGCAGAGTGGGGGCGTCTTATCCGGCACCTCTACAACGCGAACGCCGATGACCTGCTGAACACCGACGCGATGACCGTCCAGCTCGGCCAGTCGACCGAGAAACTCATTTCGACCCTGCGGGAGATGCGGAACGTCGGGCTGATTTCGCACTCCATCAACTGCACGGCACTCTTCAACAACGTGCCGGACGAGAAGGACGATGCCGTGTCCCGCTGGGATGCATTCTGCCTCATCGAACGCCGCCTCCACGACATGCTTGCCGAAACGGAGGCATGGGGGGACGAGGACGGCGGCACGCTCGACCTGCGCGAGTGCGCGACGCGCCTTTCCGAAGACCGGTCGTTCGAGAACGTTCGAGCGAAAGACCTGTTCCCCGTCCTGAAAATCTGGCGGCGCGACGGTCTCGTGGCTTTCGTGTCGGAGGGATATGACCGTTGCCGGCTGAAGCGTAGCACAAGCCCGGGGGAGATCCGGAGCATGATTCCCTACCGCAAGAAGATCGGCACGCGGTATCTCGACCTGCTCAGAGCACGATGCAACAGGCAGGGCCGGGGACAACGCGTCGAGTTCACCGTCGACGAACTCGAGAATCTCCTG
>JAKJFL010000718.1:0-2003 GCA_022704935.1 Candidatus Rifleibacteriota bacterium | reverse complement strand
GGAAGCCGCCCGCCAGGCGAGAGCTCCCAGGCCGGCGGTTGAACCCGCCCCCAGGCACGAAGAGGGTGACGAGTTCGATTTCGAGGACGGCGACGTGGCGCCCGGCCATGCCGTCAGGCAGGGGCCCCTCGGAACGGAACACCCCATGCACGGCCGGGTTCACGAGATCGTCCGGCATGTCGCTGAGTTCGTCGGCGTCACTGACGTCGAGCTGACCGACCGCGTCGCCGACGGCGTCTGGACAATCGACGCAGGCGGGGCGAACGTCTCCCAGCTGATCGGCAAGCACGGCCGCACACTCGATGCAATCCAGTATGTCGTCAATATCATCGCGAACAAGGGTCGCGAAGGCCGGGCCAAGATCGTCATCGACGTCGAGGGATACCGCGAGAAACGGCACAAGGGCCTCGTCCAGATGGCGAACCGCATGTACCACAAGGTCATCGATTCCGGCCGCCCGGTCGAACTCGAGCCGATGTCGACCCTCGACCGCCGCACCATCCACCTCGCCCTCAAAGACCGGAACGGCATTGAAACCTTCTCCAAGGGAACCGAACCCATGCGGCGCGTCGTGATCTCTCCGACGAAGGGGGCCGGCTCGTCCGAGCCGCTTCCCCCCAGAAAACCCCGGTCCGGCGGCCGCGGAAATTACGGTTCGGACCGGCCCCAGCGCCAGCCCAGCGAGCCTGCGGGCGGCCAGAAGGGCAAGTCCGTGCCGATGTTCATGGAGGACTTTTCCGACGAAGAGTGACACGATCGCAGCCGTGGCCACGCCGGCCGGTCGATCCGCGATCGGCGTGATCCGGATGTCGGGACCCGGCACCGGCACGATCCTGCAGAAGATATTCCGGCCGCGGGGGCACAGAATGTTCCCCGCGGCTTTTTCCGCGTATGCGGGAGAAATCGTCGATCCCGCCGATGGCCTCGTCGTGGACAGGGTCGTCGTGAACACATACCTGGCGCCTTCGTCGTATACCGGGGAAGATCTCGCCGAGATCGGCGCCCACGGCAATCCGGCCGTTCTGGCCCGGCTGCTGGGGGTCATCCTGGCCGCAGGCGCGCGCGGAGCGGAGCCGGGTGAGTTCACGCGCCGGGCTTTTCTCCACGGGAAAATGAGCCTGATGGATGTCGAGGCGACGGCCCAGCTGCTCGACGCGACAACTCCCGGCCAGATACGGGTGGCGGTGAACCAGCTCGAGGGAACGCCGGCGAAGCGCGTCCGGGCCGTGCGTCAGCGCCTGCTCGACCTCCTGGTGCAGCTCGAGGCCGGCCTGAACTTTCCGGAAGATTCAATCGAGGACCTCGATCCGCATTTGATCGAAGTCGAACTGGCCGCCGCCGAATTCGATCTGCAACGTTTCGCGGACTCGGCCCGGCACGGCGACCAGGTGGCGGCCGGGCTCAGGATCGTGATCGCCGGCCCGCCGAACGCCGGTAAATCGAGCCTGATGAACGCGCTGTTGGGGCGGGAACGGGCGATCGTGACCGCAATTCCGGGAACGACGCGCGACACGCTCGAAGAGACGCTCTCCCTGCATGGCATTCCGATCAGGCTCGTCGATACCGCTGGCCTGCGCGAACCCGACGATCCGATCGAGGAACTCGGCATTGGCCGCACACAACGGGCCATGGAACATGCATTCGCGATCGTGGCCGTTTTCGATGGTGCGGCGACGGCGGGCGAGGGGGAGGAGGATGTCGTGAACCTCCTCAAAAACGCCGGCCGACCCGTTATCGTCGCGCTGAACAAATGCGATCTTCCGGCGGAAGCGCCGCGCGACTTCCCCGGAGAATGGCCGATCGTCCGGCTTTCTGCTGCGACCGGGGCCGGTATTCCTGAATTGACGAGGGCGGTCGACACGCTGGTTCGAGAGGCTGGGCTTGATATACTTGATGATATGCTTCTTCTGGGCGCTCAGCAGCGCCAGGCGCTCGAGGCTGCCCTGGGCGCCGTGACGCGGGCGAAGGACGGCATCGGAAAGATGTATGACGATATGCTTGCG
>JAKJFL010000717.1:0-2003 GCA_022704935.1 Candidatus Rifleibacteriota bacterium | reverse complement strand
GCGTTCGCCCGCCTGGCAACCGGGACGTGGCTGCTCGGAGCAGTGGGCGAGGGGGTCTTTGTATCCCGCGGCGCCGCATGGCTCAACCTGACGGAAAACGACGGTCTGCCCAGTGCATGGGTGAACGACGCGCTGCCGGGGGACGACGGAAGCGCCTGGCTTGCGACATGGGACGGCATTGCGCACATGACCGCGTCGGCTTCGATCGATCGAATCGAGCTTCCCGAATCGGGGTGGTCGGATGGAAACGTGAATGCGATCGCCTCGTTCGCGGGCTCGCTCTGGATCGGCACGGCATCCGGCGGCCTTGTCCGGCGGGACGGACCGATGCCTCCAGCCAGAAGGCCACGCTACCGGAAGATCGCCGGCGTATCCGCGCAGGTTCATGCCCTGACGGTGTTCGAAGACAGGCTCTGGATCGCCACCGAGAACGGATTGTTCTCGATCGGCCCGGAGCCGGATGCGGAAGCCGTCACGGGGGGGCTTGCGGAAGCGACGGCCGTTACGGCGCTCGGTGTCTGGAAATCCAGGCTCGTGGCCGGTACCGATCTTGGCGCAGTCTGGATGCGAGACGCTGAACGGACGTGGAAAAATATTTATACGTATATGAATGAAAAACAATCTGCCGGAGGTCTGGCCCGATGATAGGAACCCGAGGAATCCTTTTGCTGGGAATGGCGCTCACCATGAGCATGGCCGTCTGGGCGGCGTCGATCGACGATCGCCTTTCGGAGGCGAAAGCCCTGTTTACCCAGGGAAAATTCAAGGAGTCGGCCGAAGCGTACAAGTCGATCCTGATCGAGAACAAAGATCTGATCAAAACTGATCACAAACTTGCAGGTGACATCTGGCAGGGCTTCGGTGAAGCGCTCGAGAAGGGCGGCTGGAAGGCCAGGGCCGATGACGCGTTCAAGCGCGCCACGGACCATCGCTCTCTCGCCGGCGACAAAGCCGCTCCGGCGGTGCCGGCCGCCGATGTCCCGGCCGCCGCCCCCGATTCGAAACTGATGGACAAATACAGCCTTGCCTCGATCAAGTCCGACAAGGCCCAGGAACTGTACCGCCGTGGTGCCGCCTACCTCGAGGAGGGCCGCCATCTGTATGCCGTTCAGGAGTTCGTGAAGGCTCTCGAGATCGAGCCTGCCAACACCGAGTTGATGGACATTGCGGCTTCCGCCATGGTGACGTACGGCGAGCCCTGGTTCGACAAGGCGAAGACGCTGATGGACGAGGTTCGGAAGGCCCGCGGCGATGCCGCGATGACCCACGACCAGTGGCTCAACCTCGGTCGCGCCGCGACCCGCGCGAAAAAATACGACTTCAAGGTTGCCGAGACGGCCTTGCAGGCTGCCCTCAAGCTCAGCGCACAGAGTTATCCGGCGCACGTGGCGATGGGCGACCTGCTCCTCCTGCGGGGAGAATACACCAAAGCCATCGAATGGTTCGAAAAGGCCAGGAAGATCAAAGACGGCGATCTTCGCGTCCTCTGGGGGATCGGCGACGCCTATACAGGCCTTTCCGAGCTGCACAAGGCCCTCGAGTTCTACGCGACGGCGCTCGAACTGGCACCGCAGGACCCCGAGGCCGTGTACAAGTTCGCGTGTGGCCTGAAAAACGTCGGCCGCATCGACGAAGCGGTTCTCCATTTCGAGCGGGCGATCGCTCTCGACCCCGCAAGGGCCAGATATCACCTCGCGCTCGTCGACATCTATCTGCCCAGAACCATGGACTTCTCCGCGAAGAAGCATCTCGATGCCGCTCTCAGCCTCGAACCCGAGAACCCGTGGTGCCATTATTACAACGGCCTGTTCATGGAAATGCGGCGCCGGATCGACGACGCCGTGCTGGAATACAGCCTGGCTGCGCAGATGGGCCCGGAGATGCTCGATGTGAAATATCAGCTTGCCAATATATTCGCAGCTATAGGAAACCGGTTCCCGGGAAACAACTTCTCCTGTGAGAACCCCTCCGACCGGCTCGAATACCTGCCGTTCAAGGATGTG
>JAKJFL010000716.1:0-2008 GCA_022704935.1 Candidatus Rifleibacteriota bacterium | reverse complement strand
CAAGGAGAAGAAGATGAAGCAATGGCGTTCGGTCGACTGGAAATGGGTGGCGGTGCGTCCGCTCGGAATCGCGGCATTTCTCGTTCTGCTGGTGCTGGCGGGCCTGCCGGTGTCGGGACAGACGGCCCGCGCGCCGTCCGACTTCGAGTATCAGCGCCTGATAGCCTCCTGGCCTATGCTCCAGGAAGTCACGGCGATGGCCGCGAGGCACGGAGCGAAACTCGGCCTCTACGGCGGCACGGTTCGCGACCTGTTCCTGGGCCGCCCGTTCACGCCGATCTCCGACATCGACCTCATCTTCGACAGCTCCGATGCCGGCTTCGCCGCGTTTCGCGACGAGCTGCTGATGTTCAACCGCAATCTGCGCGGCGGTCTTCCGAAGCCGGATTTCCACTTCGACCTTTCGGACATGCAGAGCGAGAACGAGCGTCAGCATCTGTATCACAACATCGGCATCACGGCGACGAAAGTCGGCGTCATGTCGGACAACCGGGTCATGGACCCGACCGGCCGCGGTATCGAGGATCTGCGGGCCCGTGTGTTCCGCTACTGGCCGTCCCGCATGGATCTGATCGAGCCCGAGAACATCGGACGATTCGTTCGTGACCTCGTTCGCCTGCACGCGTTTTCACGCGACGAAACGACGATCGATCTGATGCGTCGCACGATCGCCGCGTGCGCCGACCCGGCTACGCCCGAAGGTAAGCGAATGCTCGCCGCGGCAAAGCACTGTCGCGCGATGACGAAGCCGGGCGCTCTTCTTACGTTCCCGATGCTGATCAACGACTTCCGCTCCGATGGACGGTTCCTGCACAACTGGCAACTCGATCGTCTCACGAAAAGCTATCCATTCGACATGCTATATTTCGATCTTCTGCGGAGTGTCACCCAGGCCGACGACATGGAGAGCATGCGATCGGTGCTGGCCGAACTCGGCGTCGACCGAGCGCTGGACCGCCTCGGCTTCGGATCCGAGGCGGCCGTGCTGATGGATGCTGCGCTCTCCCGGGAAGATCTTTTCGCGCGGTTCGCGTTTCCTGGCCACGTGGCTGACATTCTCACGGAAAAGCCGAGCTTCATCAGGGAATGGGAAGCCACGCTTCGCCGGTACAATTACCGCGTCCTGTTCGACATGCTGATCTCGGACCTTCCGGCGGGAAGCCACGAGCAGTACTGGCTCGGCCTGCGCCGCGACGATTTCCTGAAGCCGTCGACCTACGCGATGCTGAATCCCGGCGACGATTACCGCGAGACGATCCTCGGCTTCCTCGACGCTGATTTCAACATCGGCGTTCTGCCGCGCGCTTCCGCCACGCGAAGCCTCGACTGGTTCGTCAAGACGTATCTGCCGCTCGGAAGTGTGACGCTCTGCCCGGTGTCGGTTCCCGAACCAGGCGCCGACGCACTGAAGGGTGTCGTGTCCGGGTATTCCCCCGAGATCGTTGCGATCGACCGGCTTGCGCGGCATTCGCTGGTGAACATCGACGAGTATCTCGACATTCAGACCGGCCCCGAGCTGAAGCAGCTCCAGCTCGACCGGCGCTGTCGCTGGGCGCTGCTGATGAGCGACGCCCAGGGCGCCCGCGAGTATCTCGCCGCGCGCGGCTGCCGGGAGATCTTCCAAATGAACGCCTGCGGCTTCAACCGCCGCCGGCAGACCTTGCTCGGCTATGATCCACGTAACGACAATGTTTATATCGCTGAGTATGGATTTTACACCGACGATCAACTTCTGAACCACGAGGCCCGGGTGTACTTCCTGCGGGCCGGGAAAGGCCCCGTCGTCGACCGCCGCATCGAGACGTTGCGGCATCCCGATGCCGGCCTGCCGGTCGCCGACGAACTGGCAGGGTTCCTGCGAGATCTCGGCGAGCCGGTCGAAGTGTTCTTCGTCGGATTCACGACGCCCCTCAAATGGCATCTCGAGGAGCAGCGCCAGGTGAAGATCGGTGATATCGAGTTCAGGCTCGGCCGTCTTCCGCTGCCGGGCGGCGGAAAACCGCTCGTG
>JAKJFL010000083.1:0-9762 GCA_022704935.1 Candidatus Rifleibacteriota bacterium | reverse complement strand
GTTTGCAACCGTCAAATTTGTTGTATAGTTGCCGTTAGCATCGATCGTATATTCACTATATGTGGCATCAAAGGCGCTCCATGCCGTTACATTCCCAGTATTTGAATAGTAAATTCCAGAAACTTCATGCGGATTAAGAGGGCCCGGATACATATAGGAAGGAGTCAGGAGCCACCAACCGACTAAAGAACTCGTATCGTAATACTTTGTTTCGTTCGCAACATCCGTAGCATCGTCAATGATCGATCCCGGAATATTATAATTTGAACTGTAAACACCATTGGTGTTCTGCATCGTTGTTATGATATTGGCGGCAATAGTGTTGATGCTGGCAGTCGCAACGACCTGTTCAAAAGATTCGAACTTAACCGTAGATGAGCTTGGCCAGTTATCATAGATCAAAGCCTTTGCAGTATCTGACGCGGTAATGGCTTTGTCGATATCTTTTGTCTCGCCGTCTGCAATAATCTGATTGAAATAACACTTGAAAATAGGTGAGGCTGATCCTCGGGGGTTAGGGTAGATTTCTACTTTGTATTGCCCATCCGTGGACGCTTCGCATTGCAGATTATCAAATTTAATTTCGTTGTTTTGCACATAAAGTGCTTCGGTCCATGTTGCAGTTCGGCCAGTAGGAGAGATGATGGCAATATATTTGTTTGATAGAGTAGTCTGCCCTTTGATGCTTGCAGCAAATGGAACAGCTGCAGGGCCGGCGGCTGTGAGGCTCAACACGAGCAGACCGACACCGATAATGGCTCCGATTCCGCCGCCGCCGCCGCAGCCGGCCACGACGATCATGGCGCCGATCATCGAAACGCCGAGTGCGAGACACATGAGTTTTTTCATGAAATTCCTCCGATCAATATCCCATATGGGGTGTCTGTGTTGGGCCACGATACCACAATCTTCCTTGGAGATAAACCCTTAAAGATGGCTCATGCCTTGGATGAATCATCGCGGATACGGCTTGGGAACCCGCTTTATATGGGGCACGGACTCGAGGCGGGGTTTCTCCTCGGAATTTCTGGGAATGGAAGGTTTCGTTGAAACTGATCATACGGGTGTTCAAAAAAATGGCAGTTCGGATGGTGAAAATTGATGCCGATACGAATGTGTACCGCATGTGGAGCGACTGTTCTGTGAAATGTCGTTGCTGGCACGGGAGTTGCTTCCATATCGCGTCACAATGGTCCGGAGCAACTCGTTAGAGCAAACCGTCCGGCAGTTTTTCTGATCTGGGGAGGATTTCCCACATGTTCCGCAACTTTTTCGTCGTGTCGTTCATCTTCGTCTGTCTGTTCAGCTTTTTGTCAGTGCCGGCATCGGCCCAGGGGTATGACGACATCAAACTCGAAACCGTCAGCGCGCCGCATGGCTTCGAAAACAGCGTCAGCTACGAAATATCGTATTTCCAGAAGGTGAACGGCGTTCCGTTCGAAGTGTTCCCGACCCGCATCGAGAAGGAAAAGGATCTCGACCTGATCCTGGCCCAGGTCGTGAAACGCATCATCGACATCGAGTACAACGGCAAGGGCCGGTATCTCGATGAAACCACCCTGAACGATTCGACCCCCCAGGAAATCCAGCACCTCATCTCGACCGACTATATCAGCAAGGCCTGGTCGAAAGCCGGTCAGAAGGAAATGGCCCATTACCTGCAGCAGAACAGCAACTTCCTGAAGCTGTTCCGCTTCGACGCCTACCTCGATTACAGCGACGACAAGGGATCCACCTACAGCGGTCTCGACGCCAACCCCCTGCTGGTTCGCTTCGGCCAGGAACGCGGCCGCGACATCGTAACGATCGTCTTCGTCAACCAGTCCGCCGAATAAACTCTCGCCTTTCCCTCGAACGCCCGCCGGATCATTCCCGGCGGGCGTTGCGCGAAACATGGGTTTCCCACCCTCTTGCGCTGCGAACCGTGAATCACGAATAACACCGGAATCACAGACGCTCGAAGACGTCTTCGAGACGGTATTCGTCACTCATGTGGGCTGACGGACCGAGATCCGCCCGGGAACGCATCGCCGGAGCCTGAAAACGGTTCGGGGCGATGTGATTCGGCGGGATTGGACAAAGATGCGCGTACCCTGGCTGCGAATATTTCTATCTGATTTTCCGATTTGCGTTGTGATAGACTACGAAGAGTCACCGAAGACGAGAGAATGTCAGCCTGAATTTCCAGACAAGATACCAGGCGCGACGAGAGGTGGAGCTCTTCATGGCGGATTCAGCGAACCTGGTTGACGGGCGTTATTCGATTCTTGACTTGGTCGATATCGATCAGCTTCGAACGATCTTCGAACAGTTCCATAAGGCGACCGGCTTCACAATCGGATTTCTCGATCACCCGGGTCTGAATATCCTTATCTCCACGGGCTGGCGAGATATCTGCACGAAATTCCACCGGCAGTGCCCGCTTGCGGCGGAGGTCTGCACGCGTAGCAATACCAGGCTGCTCGGCAGTTTGTCCGAACCCGGCCAACTCCTGATCGAAGCATGCGAACACGGCCTCGTTGACTGTGCGACGCCGATCATCATCAAGGGAAAGCATATCGCGAGCCTGGCTACGGGCCAGCTCATGTTCGAACCGCCCGACCCGGACCGGTTCCGAAGACAGGCGCGAAAATTCGGATTCGATGAAGAGGCCTATCTCAATGCCCTGACGGAGGTCCCTGTCATATCGCGGGAAAAAGTCCTGAGCCATACCGCTTTCCTTGGAAGCCTCGCCGCCGTCATCTCTGAAATGGGCCTCGCCCATCTCGAAATCAGGGAAAAGGCGGCCAGACTGGAACGCGAGATCTCGGAACGTCGCCAGGCC
Organism: Candidatus Rifleibacteriota bacterium; assembly: GCA_022704935.1. Lineage (GTDB taxonomy): Bacteria > Muiribacteriota > Ozemobacteria > Ozemobacterales > Ozemobacteraceae > MWAR01. The sequence continues at coordinate 6,938 of JAKJFL010000083.1, read as the reverse complement.
GAAGAAAACGTTCGTGAAAGCGAAGAGAAGTATCGGGCTCTCGTCGATACGACGGGAACGGGGTATGTGTTCCTGGATGAGCGCGGACTGGTTCGTGACGCCAATCCGGAGTATATCCGCATGACGGGACGCGCGTCGCTGGCTCAGATTCAAGGGCATTCCGTGGCGGAATGGACCGCTCCGCATGATCTGGAGCGCAACATGGAGGAGGTCCGGAAATGCATGCGCCTCGGATCGGTCAAAAATCTCAAAATCGATTATGTCGGCCCGACGGGAGAAATTACGCCTGTCGAGATCAATGCGACGGTTCTCCAGAAACCCCAGGGCTCCCAGATCATCTCGCTGTGCCGGGATATCACCGAACGGAAGCAGGCCGAAGCACAGCGCCTCGAAATGGAGAAAAACATTCTCCAGGTGCAGAAGCTCGAAAGCCTTGGTTTGCTGGCCGGCGGGATTGCCCATGATTTCAACAACCTGCTGACGGGCATCCTGGGAAATGTCGAGCTCGGCTTGCTCAAGCTGCCTGGCATGTCGCCCGTTCGCGAGCATTTCGACGGTATCCGCAAAGCCGGACGACAGGCGGCGGATCTCTGCCGCCAGATGCTCGCGTATTCCGGCCGGGGAAAGTTCGTCACGAAAATCTTCGATCTACGCGACCTGATCAGGGACATGATGAGCATGCTCGAGATCTCCATTTCCAAGAAGGCCGTGCTCACCTGCCATCTCGATGATCCGGTGCCGCCGATCGAAGCCGATCCTTCGCAGATCCGCCAGGTGCTGATGAATCTCGTCATCAATGCCTCTGAGGCCATCGGTCAGAGGTCCGGGGGTATCTCTCTAACGGTCGGTGTAAAAGAATGCCGGGTGGCCGATCTCGAACAGAATTTCGTCGGCGAATCACCCCGGCCCGGATCCTACGTCTCCCTCGAGGTTGCCGACACGGGGTGTGGCATCGACGTGGCGACCCGCAAAAAGATCTTCCAGCCATTCTTTTCGACGAAGTATGCCGGCCGTGGACTCGGTCTTGCCGCCGTCATGGGCATCGTCCGCAGCCACAAGGGAATGATCCGCCTGCAATCGGAACCTGGAACGGGCTCGCGGTTCACGATCCTGTTTCCGGCGGCCTCCGGAGCGGCGGAACATCTGGTCGGGCCACAGGAGGGCGAACTGGCCTGGAAAGGCAGCGGGACCGTCCTGCTTGCCGATGATGAGGAAACCGTGCGGGTGACGAGCGGGCGAATGCTTCAGCACCTGGGATTCGAGGTCATCTTCGCCTCGGACGGCCGTGAGGCGGTGGAACAGTTCCGGAAGGCGACGGGCGAAGGAAGGGCGATCGCCTGCGTCATTCTCGACCTGAACATGCCGTTTCTCGACGGATACGAGGTCATGCGCGAAATGAAGAGCCGGCGTGCGGATATTCCCATCATCCTCGCCAGCGGCTTCCACGAGCAGGATGTTCTGCAGAAATGCATCGGAGAGAAGCCCTGCGGCTTCCTCCAGAAGCCCGTTCAGATCAAGGAGCTTGCCACCGCTCTGAAAAACGCATTGAAAAGCTGACGACAGCGTCATCACGAAGAAGCGTCTGTTGTTCAATGCTTGTGCCCGGTCCGCCGAAAACATCCATCCATCGCGGAGACGCCGAGAAAAATACTCGTATCTATTTTAGATCGTTTTGCCCTCTGCGTCTCTGCAACTCAGCGGTGTCGTTGCCTTCCGCGACAGAGGATCAGTTGTTTTGCGGAGGGAAATGGCTGATCGTGGCTTCACGGCCGGTTTTGCGAAGGTAGTAGTCGTAGTCGCCCTCGAAGGTGGTCAGCGAGCCGTGGTCGATCTCGAAGACGCGGTTCACGAGGTGGTGCAGGAAGTAGCGGTCGTGGCTGACGATCATGACCGTGCCGTCGAACTCGCGCAGGGCTTCGAGAAGCACTTCCCGGCTGGCGATGTCGAGGTGGTTGGTCGGCTCGTCGAGCACGAGGAAGTTCACCGGCTGTGCAAGCAGGCAGGCCAGCATGACGCGGGTTTTCTCGCCGCCCGAAAGGATCGAGACTTTCTTGTCGGAATCGTCGCCCGAGAACTGGAAGGCTCCGAGCAGGTTCTTGATGTACCCGACGGTCGCGAGAGGCAGGCGCTCCTGGAGCTCCTCGAAGACGGTGCGTTCCGCCTTGAGCGCATCGCATGAATACTGGCTGAAATAACCGAGCTGCACTCCCGCGCCGAGGCTGCACGTGCCGCCGGTCGCCTCGGTCTGCTGGCTGATGATCTTGAGCATGGTCGATTTCCCGGCGCCGTTGACGCCGGTGAGAGCGATCTTGTTGCATCGCACGACGGTGCCGGTGACTCCCGAAAAGACCGGAACGGACCGGCCGTCGGGCAGCGGCCACGTCTTCGCGAGATCCTTGAAACTGGCCACGATGTCGCCGCTGCGCTTCGATGGCGGAAACTCGAACTTGATCACCTTCGGATCGGGCGGCACGACGATGCGTTCGATCTTTTCGATCGTCTTCACGCGCGACTGGACCTGCGCGGCGTGGGAGGCGCGCGCCGCGAACCGGGCGATGAACTCCTCTTCCTTCGCCAGCATCGCCTGCTGTCGCTTCTGCGCTGCAAGAAGCTGCTCGCGCCGGACCACCCGCTCGCGCAGGTAGAAATCATAGTCTCCGCTATATGTCGTGATCGTCTCGCCTGCCACCTCGATGGTCCGGTTGCAGATGCGCGTCATGAACTCGCGGTCGTGGCAGGTCATCACAAGCGCGCCCTTGAACTCCTTCAGCCAGCCCTCGAGCCAGACGATCGACTCGATGTCGAGGTGGTTGGTCGGCTCGTCGATCAGCAGCACGTCGGGGTTCAGCAGCAGGATGCGGGCGAGGGCGATCCGCATCTTCCAGCCGCCAGAGAACGTCTCGACGGGCTGTTCCCACCGGTCTGGGCCGATGCCCAGTCCGTTCAGGATCGTCTGGGCGTGGGTCTCCTTCTCATACCCGTCGAGGTGGATGAACTCCTCCTGGAGCTTGCCGTAACGCGTCATCTCGGCGTCGCTCAGGCCCCCGTCGGGGTCGGCCATGCGGTGCTCGAGCTCGTGAAGCTCCTTCCCGATCTGGTGGACGCGCCCGGCGCCGGCCAGCACCTCCTCGATCACGGGCCGGCCAGCCATTTCGCCGACGGTTTGGGAAAAATAGCCCACAACGATGCCGGGCAACACCGACACCTCGCCCTCGTCGGGCTTCTCTTCGCCGGTGATCAGGCGGAATACCGTGGTCTTGCCGGCGCCGTTCGGGCCGACCAGGCCGATCTTGTCCCCCGGCCGAACCAGGAAACCAGCGTTCTGGAACAGGACGCGCTTGCCATACGCGATCTTGACATTCGAAAGATTGATCATGCTTGTCTCGTGCTATATATAATGAATTGTATATAATTCTGCGCCGGCGCGGCCCTGCCGTGCTGCCGGATGGTCGATCAGGGTGTCTTTCTGACCAGGACCCAGACCGTGCCGTGGCTGCCGGCTCTTCCGCAGGGTGGGAAAACCTCGGCCTTCTTGAAGGTCCTTGTCGCTTCGGGGTGGGTCTGGCACTTGTAAATGCCGCCGATAACGCATCTGTCTCCCGTTTTTCCGGTCATGAAGGTTCCTTTTGTAACGCAATTTCCATTGTTCGATGGTTCGCGTCATGATATCACATTCGTGACATGCATATTCCGGCGATATCCCGCAAAGTCCGTATCACATCCGATGTTGCGCGGCGGATCGGACCGGTGTTTGTCGAACTGACCGCTCACGAGTTGGTGCCTTCCTCAGGGGGTTTGACGGCCGATGTCACGTTCATGCAAAAACTGAGATGAAATGTGGTAAAGTGGCTCTCAGCCATGAAGCGAACATTGAACCTGGTCATCCTGATTGCCGCGTTCATCAGTGGAATCAAGAGCTTTCCCTGGTTTTCGACGCAGTTCCTGATCTTTTTCGGGCTCTGGATATGGGCTCTTATCCTCGATCTGAACTCCGCCGGCCGTTCCGGGAGCGGAGGCGAGCCAACTCTCCGCAAAGAGGGAAAGGGTGGGGTGCCCGTTATCGCGTCGCACCAGGCGGAGATGCCCGTTCCCGAACACGCCGCTTCCGGAGAGATGCCGGCAACTTCCGGCCCGAAAACTCCGGAAGAAGCCGCCAGCGCCAAATTCCGCCTTTCCGCAGCCGCTTCTGAAAAAGCCGCTCATACGGTTTTCGGGCGCGAGTATGCCGCGTTCACGTTCGAGTGGACCAACGTCTTCCTGAGAGTCATGACGCCTTCCCCCGACTGGGACGGCCGCATTCGCGCCGCTCTCGCGGAATACTGCGCGCTGACCGGCATCACCCAGGCGCAGATCTATGCGATCGACCCCTCGCGGCCCCAGACGATGGTGCTTGCGGCCCAGGTGCCGTCGCAGAGCAGGCCGGCCAAGAGACCGAGCTTCGAGTATGCTGGCACCTCATTCGAGAAGCTCGTCGCGGAAACCGTGCAGGTCGTGCCAGAACCGAAGCGGCTCGACGTGATGCCGCCCGTTCCGACGAAGATTGCGTCGCCCCTCCTGCATGGAACGAAGCTGATCGGTCTCGTGAACGTGGAAGAGGCCCCGATGGGATTGATCGATCCGCCGCTGGAGAAACTGTTTCTGTACCAGATCGGCCAGATCCTGGGCTGTATCGTTGGCAGCATGATGGACCAGGCGGCTCTCGAAACGCGGAACCGTGAGCTGGAAAACGAGGTGAAGAAGCTTTCGTCGCACCAGCAGAAACTGCAGAATACCGCCGAGTTTCTCGACCAGGAGGTCGATCGGCAGTATTTCGAGAACATCGACCTTGCGAAAGACCGCGAACGCCTGGTCAACAGCTTCCAAAAGTTTGTCTCGCCCGTGCTCATCGAGCGTATCCGGAACGACCCGCAGGCGCTCCAGCCCGGCGGAAGCAAGCAGCTCGTCACCGTGTTCTTTTCGGATATCCGCGGCTTCACCGAGATGAGCGAACGCATGGATCCCGCCCGCATCGTTGTCCAGCTGAACGAGTATTTCAACGCGATGACCGAGATCGTTCTGACATTCGGCGGCATGCTTGACAAATACGTCGGCGACGAGATCATGGCTCTTTTCGGCGCCCCTCTGCCCCTGCCCGACGCGCCGGTGCGCGCCATCTACTGCGCCCTCGAAATGAAGGCCCGCCTTGAAATCCTGCACCGGAAATGGGCGAAGGAGGGCTTTCCCGAGTTCGCTGTCGGGTTTGGCATCACGATCGGCGAAGTGACGGCCGGATTCATCGGCTCTGAAAAAGTTCTTTCCTACACGGCGATCGGCGACACGGTCAACCTCGCGAGTCGCCTCTGCGCGAACGCCCAGTCCGGCGAAATCCTCATTAACAGCGACGTCGTGAAACTGCTGGGCGACGCGCTGAAGCTCGAGGCTCTGCCACCCCTGCTGGTAAAGGGAAAAGCCGAGCCGGTCGAGGTGTTCCGCGTGCTCGGCCCGAGCCGCCTCCCTGATTTTCTGCCGCCCGATTCTCTGATCTGGGGCAGAACGCCAAAGGCCTGATGGCTCCATGACGATGTCTGAGACAAACGAAAAACGTGCTGCCTTGTGGGTTTTTTTCGCTTTTTTCAGCTTCTACTTTCTTGGGCTGGGCGGTCATATCAATAGTTCTGACGGAACGATCATGTTCCTGGTCACGAAAAGCATCGCTTCGGAAGCGAAACTGGATATTCAACGATTGAGCCGCTGGCCCGACTTCGGTGGTATCGAGTGGCTCGATCGGAAAACTGGGGAAAAGAAGTTTTATTCAAGATTTGGATTGGGATTATCGCTCAGCGCCGTTCCTGCATACCTCATTGGAAAACTCTTGATCCCTTTCAGTTCAGAGCAGGAAAAAGACGTCTTTTCCCACGCTCACTATCTGAAAAAGGCTATCGATCCAGTTACGGGAAGTGAAGCCATCGTTCCGGACAACGGCCTCTGGTATGAATCGGGAAAAGGCAATTTCAATGAAGCGTTTGAAGCATTTTCCGTCACCTGGACGATTCCTTGCCTGGTTGCGGGAAGCTTGGCGGCCATGTTCCTGATTTGCACCACCCTTGGATTTTCTCTTCGGGCATCTCTGGCTCTTGTCGTTGCCTCGGGAGTGGCTACGCCCCTGTGGCATTATTCAAAAGATTTTTTTTCCGAACCGCTTTCCGGTTTCGGTTTGATGTGGTTCATGTATTTTGGCCTGAGAGAATCCCGAAGGAGTGAACCTGGCCTGGGATGGCTTCTGGCCGGGTGTGCACTCGGAATCCTTCTGTTGGCGAAAGTCGCAAATGCCGTCATTCTGATTCCCTGCGGCATCCTGGCCTGCTGGTATCTGTCGCAGTATTCGGTGCGCGGAAGGGTTCAGGGAGGGCTTCTCCTTATTACTGGCACAGGGTCTGGAGCAGGAATCGTTCTTCTGTACAACTTTCTGAGATTCGGTTCCGTCTGGATAACGGGATATGGCGAAGAAGCCCATCAGTGGACCACCCCCTTTTGGGAGGGGGTGGCTGGCCTTTTGTGGAGTCCCTGGCATGGAGTGCTGGTTTATTGCCCTCTCCTTTTTCTTGCTCTTGCGGGAATGCGTTCCTTCTCACGCCGGTATCCACGAGAAGCCCTTTTCATCGGACTTACCTTCCTCGGGCATCTCTTGCTGTACGCCACATGGCACGGTTGGGAGGGGGGGTGGTGCTGGGGACCACGGTTCTTTGTGCCCGTGTTGCCGATCTCCCTGCTTCCGGCGGTTGTCCTGTTCGAAAAATTCCCGGCGGGATTTCTTCCCAGGGCTGCGATCCTCGTCGTTTTGGCAGGGTCGTTCGTTGTGGCCCTCAACGGCGTGATCGTAAATTATATTGATTATTATATACATGTTGATGCTGAATATGTGCGAAATTGGGAGTGGTTCAAATCTCAGGGATTCCCGA
>JAKJFL010000715.1:0-2027 GCA_022704935.1 Candidatus Rifleibacteriota bacterium | reverse complement strand
CGTCATACATCGAGTGTTATTCAGAACACTTAAGCGGAAGCGTATGATGACCTGTTTTCTCGCCATCCTCGACCCTGCCCGGAACAAGATGGCATACGCGAACGCCGGGCATAATTACCCGGTGAAGTTTCGTACCGGCCAGCCGCCGCTCTTCCTCGAATTGAACGGACTGCCCCTCGGAAGCATGAAGAAGAACCTGCTGACACCGGCCGAGACGGATCTTCTGCCGGGCGACCGCATCGTGTTCTACACCGACGGCATCATCGAGGCGAAGGTCGGAAGCCAGCCGGTCGGGTATCAGCGCATGAGCGAAGAGATCGCCATACGTCTTTGCGACGATGCGCGCAAGAGTTGCGAACGCATATTCGCCTGGCATCGAGACCTCACGACCGACACGATGCAGGAAGACGACATCACCCTGCTCGTCCTCACCCGAGCGTCTGCCCCGACCCCGCCCGAATCCCCCAAAGCCCCGTCGTAATGCGCAACAGCCTGCCCTCGCTTCCCATCTCGGAAACGATTCCCGACATCAGGCGCATCCTGACGGAAGGCCGGAATCTCGTCCTGACGGCGGCGCCCGGCGCTGGAAAGACGACGATCGTCCCGCTCGCCCTCCTCGACGAGACATGGATGTCCGGCGAGCGTATCCTGATGCTCCAGCCCCGCCGCGTGGCGGCGCTATCGTCGGCACGCCGGATGGCGGCGCTTCATGGAACGCGCCTCGGCGAGACGATCGGGTATCAGGTGCGGTTCGACAAGCGCACAGGGCCGGCCACGCGCCTCGAAGTTCTGACCGAAGGACTTCTGACGCGCAGACTCCAAGGCGACCCGTTTCTCGAAGGCGTCGGCCTCGTCATCTTCGATGAATTTCACGAGCGCAGTCTGCAGGGCGATCTCGGTCTGGCCATGACGCGTGAGATTCAGCAGACGGTGCGACCGGACCTGCGGATCCTCGTCATGTCCGCCACGCTCGATCCGACGCCGATCTGCCGTTTTCTCTCCCCCTGCCCGTCGCTCGAGGGCAAAGGGTTTCTCCACCCCGTCACCCGGGTGTGGGCGTTGAAGCAGTCAGGCCCCGACATCTGCAGGGCGACGGCCGACGCGGCGCTCAGGGAACTCACGAACGATCCGCTTCGAGGCGACATGCTGGTCTTCCTTCCGGGAGCCGGGGAAATCGCCAGAACCATGGATCTCCTCTCGGAGTCGACAGCGACCCGCGACGTTTCCCTGGTTCCCCTGCACGGCAGTCTTCCCCTCGACCGGCAGGACGACGCCCTGAAGCCGTCGGGAAAACGAAGAATTATTATATCTACAAATATAGCCGAAACATCGTTGACGATCGAAGGGATCACGACAGTCGTCGACAGCGGCTGGTGCCGCATCCTGCGGCTCGATCCGCAAACGGGTCTCGAAAAGCTCCAACTCGAGCGGATCAGCAAGGCAAGCGCCGAACAGCGCGCCGGCCGCGCCGGCCGTCTCGGGCCGGGCCGGGTGCTCCGCCTCTGGCCGGAAACCGATCACGTTCTCCTGCCCGATTCGACGCCACCGGACATCCGGCGGGTCGACCTTGCCGGCGTTTTTCTCACGCTCGCCACCTGGGGAAAAACCGACCCGGCATCCTTCGGCTGGTTCGAGGCCCCGCCGGCTCCGGCGATGGCCGCCGCCGTAGAGCTCCTGAAAACGCTCGGCGCTCTCGACCACTCTGGCGCCATCACTCCGCTTGGCGCGAAGATGGCCGAGGTCCCGGCCGCGCCACGCCTCGCGCGGATGCTCCTGTTCGCCGCCAGGCACGGCATGGCGAAGCAGGGAGCCGATCTCGCGGCCCTGCTCGGGGAACGCGACATCGCCGTGCGCACCCAGGACCGCGAAACCCGCATCGTCACCCGCAGCGACCTTCTCCTGCGTCTCGATCTTCTCGAGGAAGCTCGCGCATGCGGTTTTCGAGGCCATGGCGACCGGACCGACATGCGGGCCGCCGCAACGGCCGACCGTGTCTCGCAGCAGCTCTCGGCGCTGGTCGGCACCGC
>JAKJFL010000714.1:0-2029 GCA_022704935.1 Candidatus Rifleibacteriota bacterium | reverse complement strand
TGATATGGTATTCTCGAGCCTATGACGACGAAACGACGTACGTTCGACGAGATCGCGGTGGCCGTGAAATACCAGTTCGGCGTGGCCGGCGAGGCGCCAAAAGTTGTCGCATCGGGCCGCGGCCTGCTTGCGCAGCGCATCGTCGAACTTGCGCGAGAAAACGACGTTCCGCTGCACGAGTCGCCCGCGCTGGCCGATTCCCTCGCCAAAGTCCTGGTCGGGGTCGAGATTCCGGCCGAACTCTGGGAGGCGATGGCAGAGGTGCTCGCCCACGTGTATGCCCTCGACGGAAGCAGGCGAAATGACTGACAGGCGCCACCAACTCGGTGCATGGGGCGAAAGCGAGGCGGCGCGTTTCCTCGAAACGCTCGGGTATTCGATCGTCGAACGAAACGTTCGGACTCGTTACGGCGAGCTCGATATCGTTGCCCGCGATGGCTCGGTGCTTGTCTTCGTCGAAGTCCGAACGAAATCGAAGACGACGCATGGCCACCCCTTCGAAACCATCGATTCCCGGAAACAGAAGAAACTTATCGGGATGGCGCGCTGGTATCTGCATGCGCGCAACCTCGGAGAAGCGGTCGATTGCCGGTTCGATGCCGTGGCGATCGTCGGTGAGGAAACGGCTGGATATGTGATCGAGCATCTGAAGAATGTTTTGTTTACATGATCGAACGGTTGAGGGACCGCAATCCCAACGGCATGCGACACGAATGACGCGGTTGGCGGCAAGAAAGCCACCATTGGCGCAGGCAGATTCTGGTAGAATGTCGGAAACATACGGTTCCGGGCGGCGGTACGGAACGTGCTATTACCGGATGTGGGGGTGATGAACATGATGGGATTAGGGCTTGTGCACATATACGGAGCGTTTCTGCTGTTTGGCGTGGGGTATGCCATCCTGGTGACGTTGCTCGGCAATCTTGGCGGCGATCACGGAGGCGATGCCCCTGGTGATGCCGGCGATTTCGATGTAGGCCACGATGTCGGTGGCGGCCACGACGCCGCTCATGGTGACACCGGAGATACAGGGGAAGGCAGTGCTGGACTGTCGCCCTTCAGCCCTCTGATGATCGCGACGTTCGCCACGCTTTTCGGCGGACTCGGTTTCATCACCCTGGGGATTTTCGGGTCGATTCCGCTGATGCCGCAGATCGTGTCGAATGGGGTCAGCGTCATCATTTCGGCGGCGCTGGCCATCATTCTGTCGAGCTACTTCTCGTTCTTCTTGGTAAAGCTGTTCGTTAAGACAGAGACGGGTGGATTGACCTCAACCAGCCGGTTGATCGGTTGCGAGGCTGAGACAAGCCTTGATATGGCCCCGGGAAAAATGGGCGAGATCACCTATCTGCACGGCGGAAGCCGCCAGAACGGCATGGCGATGCTGATCGAGGGCTCGCAGCCTGTGAAGAAGGGTCAGTGTGTCGAGATTGTTTCCATCAAGGAAAGCATCATGTATGTAAAACCCGTCGAACCGCCGCCGGCCATGTAACGGAATGGGCCTTGCGGAGTTGCTCGATCAATGCGGATTTTCTTGACGGTGTCGGAGCCCTGTTATAAGATTTTCTGACGCCGTTCTTACCCCTACATAAGAGGAGAGAAACTCATGGAAATGACGTCGATGATCATCGTGGGCGTGCTCGGAATTTTGCTGTTCGTTTTTCTCATTTTCATTCTCTGGGCCGGTCGCGTGCAGACCGTCGGCCCAAATGAAGTGCTGATCATTTCCGGCGGTTCTCACACCGTCGTCGATCCGAACGGCAACAAGCATACGCTCGGCTTCAAGGTTGTCAAAGGTGGCCGCGCCTTCGTCTGGCCGATCATCGAACGGGCTGAACGACTCTCGCTCGAACTGATGACGCTCGAGATCCAGACGCCCGAAGTCATGACCAACTCCGGCGTTCCGGTCATGGTCGACGGCGTCGCGCAGATCAAGGTCAAGAGCGAGGAGTTCGCGATTCACACTGCCGCCGAGCAGTTCCTCGGGAAGTCCAAGTCCGAAATCATGGGAATTGCCCATCAGACACTC
>JAKJFL010000713.1:0-2031 GCA_022704935.1 Candidatus Rifleibacteriota bacterium | reverse complement strand
CGGAAAGCCGACGTCATCAGCACCCAGCTCGACCAGCTTGTTTCTCCCGATGTAGAGCAGCTGACGCAGAAAGACAGGCAGATCGCCGAGACGATGGCTGACAACAAGCGCATGCTGAAGTTTCACCAGTTTCTGAAGCTGGACGGCAAGACCTGGTTTCTCCTGGTCGTGCTCTGGGAACAGAGTGAGGCCTATGTTCGTCACATCCGGACGCGCATAGGCGACATTGCATCGAAATACTCCGTCGATCTCGAAATCACACGACATACAGCCGCCGGCGATATTTCCATCGCCCGATCCGGCAAGCCGCTACGGGCGCACGAACCGGGCATACGCTCGACACGCCTGGACCGGATCATCTCGATCCGGAGCACCCGGCTTCCCAGCTTCGTCATGGCGGCATCGAGACCTCTGGACCCCCTTCGGCAGCGTCTTTTCAAGGAAACGGGACAGGTCATCGCCGGTGTATTCGGAAACCTGCTGCTGATTCTCCTGTCAGGAGGGATTCTCGCCGCCTGGCTGACAACCCCGCTGAGGAAAATGGCGGCCGCCCTCCGGGAGGTTGCGTCGGGACGGCTTGACAGGCGGCTCTGCCTTAACCGCCCCGATGAACTCGGCCAGGCCGCCGACACCCTCGATGCCATGACCGACTGGCTTCGGGAGCGCCATGCCATGAGTCTGTTCGTCAACCCGCAGGTCATGGAGGCCGTTGCATCCGACTCATCGTCTTCCCGAACACCGCAGCGCCGGAGGATCGTCGCGCTGACATCCGACATCCGGAATTTCACCACGATTTCCGAATCACGCCCTCCCGATGAGGTGTTTTCGGCCTTGAACCGGCATTTCCGGGCCATGACCCCTGCCATCAAGGATCAGGGAGGCTTCATCGATCGATTCATCGGTGACGCCATCCAGGCGGTTTTCTACGAGGACCCGGCATCCGATGAGGAACCGCCTGCCGTGCGCGCGCTCCGCGCCGCGCGGACGATGATGCGGGAACATCGGGCGCTTCAGCGAGAACGGGCACAGGCCGGCCTGTTCACCTACGAGATCGGCATCGGCCTCGCGTCGGGAGATGCCGTCTGCGGCATTCTGGGCGCCGAGGGAGTTCGTCTCGATCACTCCGTCGTCGGGGAACCCGTCCAGCGGTCCGCAGACCTCGAAGCTGCCTCGAAGGCAGGCCGGGCGACCCGCATCGTCTGTGATTCCGCGACAGCCGCATCAGCAGGCTCTCCCGGTGATTTCCTCTTTCTCTCGGGCCATCCGGGCGCGCTCGAAGCAGCCGGCGGCACGTCATCCCGGGATGTCGAGGCGGCAGCATCCGCCTCGGAACGGACGGATCTGCCACATCAAGGCACGCTTCCAGGGTTGCCATCTTCATCTCCCGCCGCCACGGCGGCAGAGAAGGAGAACAATACCGCGAAATATATACTTATTTCCATACTCTTATTTGCCGCGCTCATGCTCTTCTCGTTTTCCAGGACACTGACCTCCTCGTTCAGGGAGCGCGCGATCGCGCACGAGCAGTCGGAACTCCAGCAGGACCTCCGGCTCGCCGCCTCCACCGACATTCCCGCCCTGCACATCGCAAATCACCTCCGGATCATCCTTCTGAAAGGCATTTCCGGGAAACCGGATCTGGGCTCGTCTCCCCGGGACACCTTTTCCCATCTGAGGAAGCGGCTTCGGATGGCGCAGAGGTTTTATCCCACATTGTCATGGAGTCTGATCAGGCACCTGCCCACACGCGACCCTGACCGCCATTCGATCTCGCTTCGCAGCACGAAGACCGTCGAATCGCGCGGCATTCCGTTCGCCGGAAAAGCCTCCGAAATGGCAGCCTTGTTTTCCGCGATGAAGGGGCTGCTGGTTCACGGCGTTCATGACGCACGAACGAGTGCTGCTATTGCCCCGCTGATTCACCGGGCATTTCCGGTGCTCCAGGACAAGGCCTACGCCCTTTCTTTCGAGTCATACGGGCATTTCAACCAGTGCGAGGCCTTCGGCGTCAACGGCTTTCTGATGTGGGAA
>JAKJFL010000712.1:0-2034 GCA_022704935.1 Candidatus Rifleibacteriota bacterium | reverse complement strand
GACCGCCGTTTTTCTCGCCGCCCTCGCCGCCGGCCTCGGTTTCGCGGCTATGGAAAGTATGGACTATATATCAATGTACGGGACCGACATTCTGTTCGCCAGAGTTTCTCTCAGCACGACCGGTCATGTCCTGTTCTCCGGAATTGCTGGTTGGGCCGCCGCGATGGCGCTTTGCCGACAGCAGAAGGAGGGCGAGCGGGCGGTGACGTGGCGCGGATACGGTGTGTTCCTGGCCGGCCTGCTGATCTCGGCGGTCCTTCACGGAGGCTTCAACATGATCGCGATGCGGACAACGGTGTCGACGACCGTTCCGATGCTCGCCGCCATGCTCGTGTTCGGCATCTCCCTTCTTCGCGAGGGATGGATGCGCGTTCTCGTTCTCGACAGGGCCGAAAGCGGATGCGATTCGCCCTGTCACGCCTGCGGAGCGCTTCCGCTCGATTCCCGCGGCCGTTTCTGCGCTCGCTGCGGCGCCAGGAGAACCATCAGATGAGTCCCACCCACGCGACAAAACCCGAAAAACCCGGCATCATCGCCATCGCGGTCCAGCTTCCGGAACAATCCGACGCGGAAATCGAGGACTCTCTCGCCGAACTTGCGGAGCTTGTGAAGACGGCGGGGGGCACCGTCGTCGGTTCCGTCGTCCAGAAGAGGCAGCGTTACGACCGCTCGAGCTATCTGGGAACGGGAAAAATGAAGGAGGTTGCCGATCTCATCGAAACGACCGGTGCCATCCAGGTCGTGGCGGATGACGAGCTGACCTCGCTCCAGACGCGACGCCTCGAGGAAGGCATCGGTTGTGAGGTCCTCGACCGAACGGGAATAATATTGAATATATTTTCCGATCACGCATCGACGCGCGAGGGAAAACTCCAGGTCGAACTCGCTGCCGTCCAGTATTCGCTTCTCCGGCTGGCAGGCGGATACAAAGGGATGTCGAGACAGCGAGGGGGCATCGGTCTGAAAGGCCCGGGTGAGACCAAGATCGAGACCGACCGGCGTGTCCTGAAAATGCGTCTCAAACGTCTGAACGACGAGCTCGACAAGGTCGTGCAGGATCGCGATCTCCAGCGCCGCAAGCGCACCGACCGGTATGCACCCCTGTTCGCGCTGGTCGGCTACACGAACGCCGGGAAATCGACCCTCCTCAACGCCCTGAGCGGGTCGGCCGTCCGGGTCTGCGACGGATTGTTCACGACGCTCGATCCCACGGCGCGCCGCGTCGAACTCGCCGGCGGCCTCCGGGGAATCCTCTCCGACACGGTCGGATTCATCAGAAAACTCCCGCACGGGCTCGTGCAGGCATTCCGCGCCACGCTCGAGAGTGTCCGGCATTCACAGGTTCTGATCCACGTCTGCGATGTGTCGAACATCCAGGCACGCGAATACCTGGCCGCCGTCGAGCGGGTGCTTCAGGAGATGGAGCTCGAAGACCCCGACCGGATCATCGTGTTCAACAAAATCGACCGCGGCGTGCCCCACAACCGCGAAGCACTTTCCGCGATGTTCCCCGGCGCGATCTTCCTGTCGGCTCGCACCGGCGAAAATCTCGATGAGCTCCGGCGGGCGATGGAGGAAAAAATGCGCGCGTCGTTCGAAACGGTCGATCTCATGGTGCCTTCGAATGCGCAGATACTGAAGGACATCAGGCTCCTGGGCCGTATTCTCAGCGAAGAATGGAAGGAAGGGGCGGTTCAGCTTCGCGCGGATCTTCCCAGGACGTTTCTTCCGCGAGTCGCCGAGTTCAGGACGTGACTCACTCGTATACGACGCCGTCGTATGCAGAATCGAGCTTGTAATCCGTCCAGCCGGCCTGATACTGGTAGCCCCATGTTGCGATAGACTGGTGTTCTTTCATCGGATCTTTCGGAAAATCCAGAAGATATCCTTTGCCGAACGTCGTCGTTGCGAGAACGCCGACTTCGGCGGTGTACGGGTATCTCCCTTTATCGGTGCGATACTCCATCAGAGCCTTCCGGAGTGCTTTGAGATTCGTCTTCATCACGGCAACTTCGCTCTGGGTGACATAATCGG
>JAKJFL010000711.1:0-2040 GCA_022704935.1 Candidatus Rifleibacteriota bacterium | reverse complement strand
CCGAACCCGAGGGTGGTGGCGAAGCCGCGGATCGGACCGCTGCCGAACGAGTAGAGAATGGCGACGGTGAGGATCGTGGTCACGTTCGAGTCGATGATACAGGCAAGGGCGCGATCGAAGCCGGCCTCGATCGAGGCGCGGACGGTTTTGCCGGACCGCAGCTCCTCACGGATGCGCTCGAAGATGATGACGTTCGCGTCGACGGCCATGCCGACCGTCAGGATCAGACCGGCGATGCCGGGCAGGGTCAGCGTGCCGCCGAAGAAGACCATGAACGCGAAGACGATCAGGGTGTTGAAGGCGACGGCCATATCGGCGAGGAAGCCGCAGGTTTTGTAGAACATGATCATGTAGGCGATGACCAGCAGGGCGCCAAAGACGCCGGCTCGAACGCCGGAGCGGATCGACTCGGCACCGAGAGTCGGGCCGACGACGCGGCTCTCGAGAAGGATCAGGTTCGCGGGAAGGGCGCCAGCGCGGAGCACGATCGCCAGGTTCTGCGCCTCTTCGAGGGAGAAGCGGCCGGTGATCTGGGCGTTACCGCCGGTGATACGGGTCTGGATGACCGGAGCGCTGTGAACCTTGTTGTCGAGAACGATGGCGAGCTGTTCACCGACGTGCTGGCCGGTGCTGTTCGCGAACTTGGCGGCGCCTTCCGGGTTGAATTCGAGGTGAACCGTGGGAACGCCCATTTCGTCGAAGGCCACCTTGGCGTATTTGAGGTCGCGGCCGGTGACTTCGGGAGTGCGCTTGAGCTTGTACCAGCGGGCAGTGGCGTTGCGCGACGCGGGCTCGATCAGCACGAGTTCGCTGGTCGGGTCGACCGGCTCGAGCTGGGTCGCCGTGACCGCCTGGTCTTTCACCAGGTGGAACTTGAGCATGGCCGTCGACTGGATCAGGCTCTTCACGCGCTCGGGATCCTTCACGCCGGGGAGCTGAATGCGGATCCGGTTGTTTTCCTGGGCCTTGATGCTGGGCTCGGCGATGCCGTACATGTCGATGCGGTTGCGGATGATCTCGACGGAGCGACTGACCGCGTCCTTCGGGTTGTCGGTGCTTTCGAGCGACTGCATGTCGACCTGGTAGACGAGATCGATGCCACCCTTGAGATCGAGGCCGAGGGTGATCTTCGACCGCGGGAAAACCTTGGCGAGAAAGGTCGGCATCATCGCGTAGAAGTTCAGCTTATCGAACGCCTGGCGGAACTCGGCGGCGGTCTTCTCGGCGACCCGGATCGTCGCTTTTCCCGACGAGTAATCGGGATTGATGACCGAAGCGGAAAGGCCGTCTTCGACCAGCTTGAGGCGGATGGTCTCGGCGACGCTGTTGAGCACGTCTTCCTGCTTCACGTTCGGGTTCGACGCGAAGACCGAGGAGGCGGAATCGACCTTCAGGTCGACCTGGGCGGCCTTGCCTTCCGGGGCGTCCTTGAACTCGAGCGAGCGGACCGGGACCGCAAGCTGCTCGTCGATGGTCAGAACTCCGAAGCACTTCGTCCACAGATTCGTCGAGGGGAACGTGTAGATGAGCGTAAAAGCGAAGATCAGGAGCATGACCGTTAAGTTGAACCGATGCTGACTTCTCATTTGACGACTACTCCCTGTATGGATAAGGTCACCAGCATAAGCGGCAATTATACTAGGGGCATCCACCCAAGTCAAACATTATTCGGGAACGCACGTTTCCCGTCGGAAGTTGACCTGTTGCGGCAATGCGTGATAGTACATGCCATGATGTTTCCCGTTGTTCCGGCGATGTGCCGTCACAGAATTCCGATGAGAACCATTCCCGTCGGACTCTTTTTCTGTCTTTGTATATCATCAACAATTTTTGCAGGCCCGGCCGAGACGTATCTGAAGAAGGGAAAGGATTATTACGGCCTTTTCCAGTATCAGCAGGCGGCGGAGAACCTCGAAAAGGCGGTTTCCCTCGACGCATCGGGGTTCGAGGCCCAGTATTACCTCGGCTTGTCCCTGCGGAAGCTGAACCAGCTCGACAGGGCCGCCCAGGTCCTCGAGAAAGCCCTGAAACTCGGCCCCG
>JAKJFL010000710.1:0-2043 GCA_022704935.1 Candidatus Rifleibacteriota bacterium | reverse complement strand
CCCGGAAGCGGTGCGCCCGACTCGATGGATCTGTCGCTCGATATCGCCTCTTCGGCCCTCACCGATCTCCCGAGCCTTCTGCCGGAGGTGTTCAGCAACGCAAGCGGCAGTATTCAGGCTTCGATGCGGTTCACCGGACGTCCGAAGGCGCCTGTCGTCGCCGGGACGTTGGCGTTTCAAGCCGATCAGCTCGGTCTTCGCGGCATGAACAAACCTCTCAGAAAGGTCGAAATCGGCATTACGACCAAAGAAGGCGTCATCCGGCTCGAGCCGCTCCGGGCGACCATGGGACGCGGGGTGTTCGAAGGCGGCGGCGAAGTCGATTTCCAGAGCGGGGTAGGCTCTGTCTCGGCGCGGCTTTCCGGCCAGAAGCTCGATCTGAACTGGAACGGTATCGACATCAACGGCGCTAGCGCAACGTTCGATCTCGGGGGCACGATGTACCGCCCCGTCATCCGCGGCAGAATCAGGGTTCCAAAAGGCCGTGCCCAGGTCGGTGAATTCAAATCCACGCCGGATTTCAAGCTCCGTCTCCCGCTCGAAAGCCTCGATTACAGGTTCGATGTCGAGATCCCGCGGAATTTCTGGGTCAAGAACTCGTTCATCAATGCAGAGATGCGCGGTTCGTTCAGTGCGTTCGGCGACCTGGAGAAATTCCACCTCGGCGGGATGATCCAGAGCGTCCAAGGGTGGTTGTTCTTCCAGCGCCGGAAATTCCAGCTGGAGAACGGCGAGATCAGGTTCGGCGAGCAGGACGAGAAAATAGATCCGTACCTCTATATCAAGTCCGTCACGAACGTGCAGAACACGCAGATCTACCTGACGCTCGACGGGACGGTCTCCTCGATCACGCCGCGTCTGCACTCGTCGCCACCGCTTGCGGAAAGCGACCTGATTGCCCTCCTGACGCTCGGTCGGAGCATGGAGGAGGCCCGCCAGTCCGACTCGAAAGACCTGTTCGAGAAGGAGATTCTCGAAGGCCTCAAGAACACCTATCTGTCCGGGCTTCTCGGCTCGACGATCTCCACCGCGCTGAATCTCGACGAGGTGTTTTTCGGATCGCTGTTCGACCGGCGCACGGGGATTACGAGTTCGTTTCTCAGGATCGGAAAATATATCGGTAGAAATATATTTATCGCGTACGAAGGCACCCTTTCGAACGAAGGAGACAAGACGTACATCTTCGAATACCGGCTGCCGAAAGGGTTCTTCATCAACATTGAAATCGAAAAACCGCGCAACCAGACGAGAATTGGCGTAAAATACGACTGGAGATTCTGAACGGCCCGCCAGAGAACGAGCGGCCGAACGAGGTGAAACATGAGCGATCTGAGAAATTTCTTCCTCCAGATGGAGACGTCCCTTGGGTCCGGGATCCCGCTGGTCCGTTCCCTTCAGTTGATCTCGGCGAACCTGCCGGCCTGGGGCCTGCGTGGAAAAGTCGAGCGAATCGCGAAGTATGTCGACGGTGGGTCGACGTTTTCCGGCGCGATGGAACGGGTCGGCAAGCCGTTCACGCGTCTTCATGTCAGCTTCATCAGGTTCGGCGAGGAGGCCGGCTGTCTCGACAAGGTCTGCGCCTCGCTCGCCCAGCATTCCGACCGCGAGGTCATGCTGCAGCGCGACATCGTCAATGCCATGTTGTATCCCGGCTTCGTTCTCGGCATCGCACTCTTCATGCTTCCGATCATCAACGCGATCCAGGCCGGCCAGGAATGGGCGACCGCCCTCCCGGGCGCGGTCGTGAATCTGGCGATCTACGCCGGCGCGATCTTCGGCGGGACAATGATGTGGAACTCGAGCCTCGGCGGAACGCTGGATTCGTTCCTAGTCCATCTCCCATTCATCGGGGGGATCATGCGCCAGACAGCCCTGGCCAGATTCACCAGGACCCTGGCGGTCGGCCTCGCGGCGGGCGTGCCGCTCATCCAGTCGCTCGAAACGGCGATCGCCGTGAGCGGAAATCCCTGGCTTCAGAGCCAGTTGCAGCATCTGCCCAAGCATGTCGGCAGTGGAAAAGGACTCAGCGCTGGACTCGAACAG
>JAKJFL010000082.1:0-9887 GCA_022704935.1 Candidatus Rifleibacteriota bacterium | reverse complement strand
CCCCCGCCTCAATCCTCGCCCATCTCGTGACTGATCAGCCTGCGGAGCTTGGTGAACAGCAGATACAGCATGAAGAGCAGGCCGAGCTGCATGACGAACAAAGCCATGAACAGCAGACGGTTCACGAACCGTTCCGTCGTCACGATCGTCAGGAGCATTCCGAGGGCGTCGGCGGTCGGCAGGGCTTTCAGCATGGTATTGTTCACCATTTCCGAGTAGGACTGGGCCGCCATGATGAAACTGCCGAACACGAGAACGATTGCAACGACGACGAAGAGAAAGCTGACGATGCGCAGGCGGCGCTCGAGTCGCTCGGAATGGTTCACGGAAGGCTCCTTGTCCGATGTGATCAGGTGCGGATATTATAGGAACCCCGTCCCGGGCATGTCAAACAATGCGTTGAATTAATCCAGGAGGATCCTATGGGAAAAGTGTATGTTTTCATGGCCCACGGCTTCGAAGAAATGGAGCTGACGATCACGACGGACATGCTGCGCCGCGCGGAGTTCGACGTTCAAACCGTCTCGCTCGCCGACGACACCTCCCCCGTCACCGGTTCGCGAGGCATCCCGATGGTTCCAGACATCACGTTCAGTCAGCTCCAGGAAGGCATCGCCGACTGGCTGGTCCTGCCGGGCGGGCTCGAGGGAACGAGACGACTGTCGGAAGACGCGCGCCTGCTCGCCCTGCTCAGACGGCATGTGGACGGCGGGAAACGCGTCGCCGCCATCTGCGCCGCGCCGACCGTGCTGGTCAAAGCCGGTATTGCCGGCGGCTGGCGCATGACGTCGCATCCCGGGGTCCGAGACAAGATGGAGGGCGTCGAGTATCTCGAGGAACGGGTCGTGACGGACGGCCCGTTCATCACCTCGAGGGCGGCGGGCACGACGTTCGACTTCGCGGCGGCAATCATCACCGCGGAAAAAGGCCGGCCCGCGTTCGACCGTGTGAACGAGGGTGTTCTCGCCGCGGTCTGATCCGCCTGAACGACGCCGGCCGGCCCTGCCGGATCAGTGCGCAGCGGCGGGAACGTTGTCCTCGACCTTGAACTGGGGGTTGAGGACCAGCTTGAAGAATTTGGCGTTGAGTCGGTCTCCGAGATAGTTGTTCAGGTCCTCGGAACTCTTCACCAGGAGCTCCCACTGCGGCACCTTGATCTGTTTGCCGCAGAGGGTACAACTCATGACGCCTTTGAGCTCCTCGATGGACTTGTGGCTGACATTGAGGATATTCCTGCAGAGGCCGCATTCGATCGTGAAATAGAAGGGCAGTTTGTCGATTCGTTCAAGCATGTTTTCATTCTCCTCGAGAATTTATTTCACTACTTATATAACCATTATTTTTAATATCCGAGATCCGCATCGATCAGGTGAATTGAGATCGACGTGAGGCGCGGCCGCCGTTCGAGAATGACGGTCACGTTGCACATGCGCTGGGGGGAAGAGCAACCGTCGGGCGCCGGACATGGCCGGTCATGGGCGCAGGGTGTCTGAATTCCGATCCGGCGGGCGTTTTTGGGGCATGCTTCCAGCTTGATTCGCCGAATGGCCGCGGGGACGTCGGGCACAACCTTGTTCCGGCCGGCGACGATCACGACCTTGCCGGGGCCGAAGACCTGGCTCGCGACACGGTTTCCGACTCCGTCGATGTTGACGAGCTTGCCGTCCCGGGTGATGGCGTTCGTTCCAGTCAGCAGGACGTCGGCCGTCAGGCCGTTCCTCCGGACCCGGGCCTTGGCTTCATCGTCGAGCGTCGGCTCGTATGGGTCGTTGATCCTGTTTCCGCGGGCCGCCAGTTTTTCGAACAGTTCCAGCTGGGTGCAGGTGGCGGAGCCGCACCGATTCACCACGGCGTCCAGGGGGATTTCCGCCAGAACGGCTTCGGCGACCCCGTCGGCCGTCGAATGGACGGTGACTTCGAATCCGTGTTCCCGCAGTTTGTCCGCGACGTTTTCGAGCAAGAGCCCTTCCATATATTCTCCTCTATTTTTCAGGGACGATTCCCGTATCTCGGAACGCGGGCGTTCTGCATCCATTCGTATATCCCGCAATCGCGAAATTCGTCAATACCCTGATTTTCTCGTTGTGTTACCATACGTTCCGTGTTTCCGACTTCTCATACTTCCAGACGGAGCAGCAGTGTGAAGAGCTATCGCAAGGAACTCTGGTTCGACATCAAAGGCCGTCGCGCCTTCGTGAATATCACTCCCCAGGTCGAAGCCTGCCTGCGGGAAAGCGGCATCAAAGAAGGCCTGTGCCTCGTGAATGCCATGCATATCACGGCAAGCGTCTTCATCAACGACGACGAGAGCGGCCTCCACCAGGATTTCGAGACCTGGCTCGAGAAGCTCGCTCCCGAAAAGCCGTATTCCCAGTATCACCACAACGGCGCCGAGGACAACGGCGATGCGCATCTGAAGCGCACGATCATGGGTCGTGAGATCGTCGCCGCCGTCACGGACGGCAAGCTCGATTTCGGCCCCTGGGAGCAGATCTTTTACGGCGAATTCGACGGCAACCGGCGCAAGCGGGTTCTGGTCAAGATCATCGGAGAATGATGCATGGCTGATCAGGGTTCATCCGGCAGAAACAATCTCGTTCTCTGGCACTCGCTCGAACTTCCGGAGCTCCTTTCCCGCCTGAAGGCCGACCCCACGGCAGGCCTGACGGCGGAAGACGCGACGAAACGCCGTGACTGCGTTGGTTTCAACCTCCTGAGTCCTCCGCCGCGGACACCGGCCTGGAGACGTTTTCTCGGCCAGTTCGAGAATCCGCTCGTCATCATCCTCCTTGTCGCGGCCGTCGCCAGTGCGTTCGCCGGCCGCGGCACCGATGCCGCCGTCATTCTCGCCGTGACGGTCGTCAACGCGATCATCGGCTTCGTCCAGGAAATGAAGGCCCAGGGAGCCATCGATGCCCTCGCCCGGATGGTGAAAACCGAGGCGACCGTTCTCAGAGGACCCGACCGCCACGAGCGGATCGACGCATCCCTGCTGGTTCCAGGCGATGTCGTTCTGCTCGCGACCGGCGACCGCGTCCCGGCGGACCTGCGTTTCCTCGAGACGAAGAGCCTCCGCATCAACGAGTCGGCGCTCACCGGTGAAAGCCTTCCGGTTGAAAAAACTGTCGGGCGGGCGGAAACCGACGCATCACTCGGCGACAGGCGCGGCATGGGCTTCAGCGGTTCGCTTGTCACCGCCGGCTCGGGCCGCGGCATCGTCGTCGCGACCGGCGATGCGACCGAACTCGGTCTGATCAACGCCCTCATCAATCAGTCGGAAGAACTCGCCACGCCGCTCATGGAGCGCCTCGAGGTCTTTTCCCGCGCCTTCGGCATCTGGGTCGTGGGCTTCGGCGTCGCCATCTTCGCCCTCGGCGTCTGGCGCGGCGGCGACCCGACCGAGATGTTCATGGCGGCCGTCAGCGCCGCCGTCGGGGCGATCCCCGAAGGACTCCCGGCCGTCATGACGATCGTTCTCGCGATCGGCGTGAAGAACATGGCCGCGCGCCAGGCCATCATCCGCAAGCTTCCGGCGGTCGAGACGCTCGGCAGCGTCACGGTAATCTGCTCGGACAAGACCGGCACGCTGACCGCCAACGAGATGACGATCCAGCGCATGATCACGCCGAGCGGCAGTTTCAGCGCCGACGGCGTCGGCTTCAACCCGGCCCTGGGCAAGGTTTACGGCGCGGACGGTGCCGAGACGAACGGCGACCTCCATCTCGACCGACTTCTGCTTGCCGGAGTCCTGTGCAACGACTCCCAGCTCGTTTACAAGACGCACGGCGTCGAGGTCGACGGCGACCCGACCGAAGGCGCCCTTCTGACGGCGGCACTCAAAGCCGGCGCCAGGATCGACGAATGGCGCAAGACGCATCCGCGCCTCGACGTGCTTCCCTTCGATTCGGCCTCGCAGCTCATGGCGAGCCTGAACCGGAATCCCGACGGAACGGCCACGCTCTGGGTCAAAGGCTCCGCCGAGCGGCTGTTTCCGCGCTGCACGACCGTCGAGCCCGACGGGAAAGCCGTCCCGTTTTCCCAGGAACCCTTCCTGGTCCAGATCGACGAGCTCGCGCGGCAGGGCATGCGCATCCTCACCCTCGCCTGCGCGAAGATCGACGGAACCGCCATTCCCACCGAGCTTCCGCCGCTCACCTTCCTCGGGCTGAGCGCGATGATCGACCCGCCCCGACCCGAAGTGCGCCAGTCGCTGGAGCTGTGCGGCCGCGCCGGGATCCAGGTCAAGATGATCACCGGCGACCATCCGGCGACCGCGACCGCGATCGGACGGGACCTCGGCATCGGCAAGGCCGAGATCCCCTGCGTGAACGGCCGCGAGATCGGCGCCGCCTCGATGCCGGAGCTCACCGAGCGCGCCGAGCATGCCTCGATCTTCGCCCGCGTCGCCCCCGAGCACAAATTCAGGCTGGTCGAGGCGCTTCAGAGCAAGGGCCATGTCGTGGCGATGACCGGTGACGGCGTGAACGACGCGCCGGCCCTCAAGCGCGCCGAGATCGGCGTCGCCATGGGCAAGTCCGGGACCGAGGTCGCCAAGGAGGCCTCGGACATGCTTCTGGTCGACGACAATTTCGCAACTCTGGTGCGCGCCGTCGAAGAGGGCAGAAACGTTTTCAACAACCTGATCAAGAGCATGGTCTACATCCTGCCGACGAACACCGGCCAGGGGCTTGTTATCCTTGCAGCTATATTATTCGGACTCAGACTGCCGATCACCCCGGTCCAGGTCCTCTGGGTGAATCTCCTCACCGCGTTCCTCTCGCTGCCTCTCGCGTTCGAGGCGATGGAAAAGGGCCTCATGGACCGCCCGCCGAGGCCGTCCGAACGCCCCCTGCTCGACTGGCAGCTCGTTCTCCGTATCGTGCTGGTATCCCTGCTGATGACCTTCGTGAGCTTCGCCATCTTCTGGTACGAGCGGCACGTCATGGGCGCCACTCTCGAAACGGCCCGCACCTCCGTCGTGGCAACGATGATCGGGGTGGAGCTGTTCTACCTGTTCCCCTCCCGGGGCCTGTATACGCCCATGCCGAACGTCTCTCCCACGCTCAACCCCGTCCTCTGGCCGTGCCTTCTCGCCACGGTCGGCCTGCAGGCGGCGTTCACCTATGTTCCAGTCATGCAGAAGATCATGGGAAGCCGCCCGATCGATCTCGAAGCGTGGCTCGTCATCCTCGCCGCCGCGGCAACCGTCATTCCGATCGTGGAAGTCATCAAGCGCCAGTTTCCACCGGCAGGCCATAAGGCATGACCTTCCCGCGACTTGCATCAGACAATCGTCGTCCGTAGACTGATTCCTGTACACCTTCTTCGACTGGAGGAATGAACATGAGTGCCAACACCCGGAAATCAAAGGTTTATACGATCGGCCTTCGCGCGAAAGGCCCCTCGGACAGCCACGATGCAAAGATCGCCAAGCTCGCCCGCGCCATCGGGATGGACTCGTTCGACTGGAAGAACAAGCTCGTCGCCGTCAAGGCGCATTTCGGCGAGCGCGGAAACTCGGCGTTCATCCGCCCCCATTACCTGCGCCCGCTGACGGAGATCGTCAAGGCCGGTGGCGGAAAGCCGTTTCTCGCCGAGACGACAACGCTGTATACCGGAAGCCGCAGCAATGCTCCCGATCACATCATGACGGCCCTCCAGCACGGTTTCGGCACGGAAGTCACCGGCGCCCCCGTCATCATCTGCGACGGCATCACCGGCCGCGATCATCACATGGTCAGGATCGACGGGAAGCACTGCCAGGAAGTCTCGGTCGCAAGCGGCATTCACGAAGCCGACGCGCTCGTCGTGATCTCGCACTTCAAAGGGCATGAAGTGACGGGATTCGGCGGCGCCATCAAGAACATGGGCATGGGCTGCTGCTCCCGCGCGGCGAAACTGGTGATGCATACAGCCATCCGGCCGAGCGTTCTCACGGACGTCTGCGTGAAGTGCAGACGATGCTTTTCCTGGTGTTCCGCGGGCGCGATCGGCCAGCCGACCCCGGGCGGGCCCGTTGTCATCGACCAGCAGAAGTGCCGGGGCTGCGGCGAGTGCCTCATGGCCTGTCTCGTCGGCGCCATCCGCATCAACTGGAGCTCGGACACGGGCTCCGTCACCGAGAAGATGGCGGAACACGCGCTCGGTGTCCTTGCCCCCAAACGCGATTCCGCTTTTTTCATCAATATACTGATGGATATTGTTCCCTTGTGCGACTGCTACGGTTTCAGCGACGCCCCCATCGTGCCGGACATCGGGTTCGCAGCATCGACGGATCCGCTCGCTCTCGACGCCTGCTGTCTCGACCTCGTGAATGCGCAGGCCGGCCTTCAGAACACCGCCCTTCCTTCGGGACACGAGCCGGGCAAGCCGAAGTTCGCGTGCATCCACGACGAGATCGACAACGACGCCCAGCTGAAGCATTCGGCCGAGATCGGCCTCGGGAACCTGGCCTATGAGCGCATCAGCCTCGACTGAGCATGCAGTGAACGTCGATCCGGACTTCTCCGGGAAAAACGCCGCCGTTTCCGAACCCGCGCCGCCCGCTGTGGAGACCTCCGCCGTCGGGACTACGGAAGACAAGGGGCTGACGCCGCTCCTCCAGCAGTATGTCGATCTGAAGGCGGAAAACCCGAACGCGCTGCTGCTGTTCCGGTGCGGCGACTTCTACGAAACCTTCTTCGAGGACGCCGTCGTCGCAGCCCGGGAGCTTCAGATCACGCTCACCGCGCGCGGCAAGTCGGGCGGCAACCCGGTCCCGCTGGCCGGCGTTCCGTATCACAGCGCGATGACCTATATCGCGCGGCTGGTCCAGAAGGGTTTCACCGTCGCCATCTGCGAGCAGATGGAGGACCCGAAGCTCGCGAAGGGGCTCGTCAAGCGCGAGATCGTGCGCATCATCACCCCCGGCACCATCAGCGACCCGCAGCTGCTCGAGGAGAAGTCGAACAACTGGCTGATGGCCTTCGGGAAGCGCGGCGAGCGGTTCTGCCTCGCCGGAGCCGAGCTCTCGACCGGTGAAGTGATCGTGACGGGCGGGGACAGCGCCGAAATGGCGAAGATCCGCGAGGAACTCACACGTCTGGCCCCGCGCGAGATCCTAGTCCTGGGCGGCGAGGCCGGCGAACAGGAACAGCCTTCCGCCGCTCCCGTGAGTGCCGAGCCCATGCCCTGGAAGGGTCTTCCGATCGAGGTGCTTTCCAGAAAGATGGGTGAGCAACCCGCGCTCGAGGCCATGACCCGGCTGTATCCCTCCGAGCCGCGCCCCCGCTTCCTGGCGATGCCGGGCATCGAGCTGCGCACACTGGGATTGCTGGCCGATTACCTGCTCGACACACAGAAATGCACGCTTTCGCACCTGCGCTTTCCCGCGCCCTATCGGCTTGGCGACGGGATGGTCCTCGACGAGTCGACGCTCAGGAATCTCGAACTGATGCCGGACGGCCGGGACCGCAGCCCCGGCGGCACCCTGTTTGAGGTACTCAACCGCACCCGCACCTCGATGGGCGCGCGGCTGCTCAAGCGGTGGCTGCTCAAGCCGCTGCTGCAGCTCGAGCCGATCCGCGAACGGCAGGACCGCATCGAGGCGCTGGTCGAGGACGGCATGCTTCTGGCAACCCTGCGCGAGCAGCTTCGCGATCTTCCCGATCTCGAGCGCCTGCTCTCGAAGATCATCCTCGGAAGCCGCAACCCGCGGGATCTGCAGGCGCTCTGCCGCGGCATCGAGGCCCTTCCGGCTTTGCATGAGCGGATTTCCGCGTCGTCGATCTCCGCCCTCGCTCCCGAGCTCGAGCCGATCCCCGACCTCGCCCGGCTTCTCAAAGCGAGCCTGCTCGAGAATCTGCCCATGTCGCTGGCCGACGGCGGCGTCATCGCCGACGGCGTCGATCCGGCGCTCGACGAGCTCCGCCGCCTCCGCCGGGATGGCGACAGCTGGCTGACCGACTACGAGGAACGGGAGAAGAACCAGACCGGCATCAAAACGCTGAAAGTCCGCAAGAACAGCGTCTTCGGGTATTTCATCGAAATTTCGAAAGGCCTCACGGACAAGGCGCCGGCCCATTACGTCCGGAAACAGACGCTTACGAATGGCGAACGATATATAACGGCAGAATTAAAAGACTACGAGACGAAGGTCTTCAGCGCCGTCGAAAAATCCGTCGCCATCGAGAAAGACCTGTTCGAAAAGCTCGTCGCCGCGGTGCGCGAGCAGATCACGGCGATCCAGCGGGCCGCAGGGGGCATCGCGCACGTCGACACGCTCTGTTCGCTCGCGCAGCTCGCCCGGGAACGCGGCTACGTAAGGCCAACCCTCGTCGAAGAGCCCGTCCTGCGCATCCGCGAAGGCCGCCACCCCGTCGTCGAGGCGTTTCTCGGCGCAGGCGAGTTCCATCCGAACGACTCTCAGTTCGATGCCGCGCGCCGGCAGGCGGTCATCACCGGCCCCAACATGGCAGGCAAATCGACGTATCTCCGGCAGAACGCCCTCATCGTGCTGCTCGCCCAGATCGGCTCGTTCGTTCCGGCCCGCGAAGCCGAGATCGGCCTCGTGGACCGCATCTTCACCCGCGTCGGCGCCTCCGACAACCTGATCCGGGGCCAGTCGACGTTCATGGTCGAGATGATGGAGGCGGCATCGATCCTGCGCCACGCCACGCCGAAGAGCCTGCTGATCCTCGACGAGATCGGGCGCGGCACCTCGACCTTCGACGGCCTGTCGCTGGCCTGGTCGATCCTCGAATACATCCAGTGCCAGCTGGGCGCCCGCACGCTGTTCGCGACGCATTACCACGAACTGACAGACCTCCAGCCGATCCTCGCCGGCGTCTTCAACCTGAACGTCGGCGTGCTGCACGACGAGAAGACGGGCGACATGGTGTTCCTGCACCAGATCCACGAAGGCCCGTCCAGCAAGTCCTACGGCATCGAGGTGGCCAGGCTCGCCGGCGTCCCCTCGCCAGTCATCGACCGCGCCCGCGAGATCCTGTTCGAGCTCGAAAAGACCGAGGAAGACGAGGTCGGCCGCATGACCAGAGCCGTCCGGACGGTGAAGGCCCCCCAGCCCCAGCAGTTGTCGCTGTTCACGCCGTCGAACGAGCTCGCCGAAACGATCCAGGCAATCAACATCGAGAACACGACGCCGCTCGAGGCACTGAACCTGCTCGCGCGGCTCAAGAAGATGGCCAATGGCTGACCCCTTCTGGGAACCGATCTTCACCCGCCTGATCGACGATCCGGGGGTCATCGCCGACATCATCCGCGACACCCCCGACCCGGTCCTGATCGGCCTTGCGCGGAAGAACCCGGCCCTCTGGCGTGTCTGCAACGCCCTCGTCAAGGGAAAGACGATCACCGGGCGCGAGCGTTTCCAGGCCGTGCTGGAAGAGTTTGCCGGCAGGGAACAGGTGCTGCGGAAGGTCCTCTTCTACGAATGGGTCAACGCGAACCCGCGCACGCTGGAGTTCCCGACCATTCCGATCACCGGGGAAACACTTTCCAGGCTCGAGTCGGGCGAGTTCGGCACCCCGCTGAAAATCTCGATTCTCGCCCGCATCGACCCGCGCGGAAGCGCGAAGCCGGTGTTCGATAAATATATCTCGACATATAACAAGCCAGCCATCACGTCGGAACCCCAGGCCGCCTCCGATGCCCCTCCAGCGGACCAGGGCTCTGGCACGGACCTCCTCGAGCTTCGAAGCGAGTTGAAGGGCCTTCGCCGGAAGCTGAAGGAAGCGGAAGAACGGGAAGCCTCGCTCCATGCCAAGCTCAGTGAAAAAGGCGAGCGTGTCGCGGCGCTCGAAAAGCTGCTTGCCGGCGAACAGACGAAGTCTGCGACCATCGAGATCCGCATCGAGACCTTGACCGCCGAACTCGCGAAATGGATCGAG
>JAKJFL010000709.1:0-2056 GCA_022704935.1 Candidatus Rifleibacteriota bacterium | reverse complement strand
GGAGGCGAGGCGTTCGAGCCATTCTTCGGTTTCCGGACGCGGGATGAGCACCCCGGGACCGACAAGGACACGGTGTCCCGCGAACTCCCAGCTTCCGAGAATATACTGGATCGGCTCGTTGCGGCAGCGTCTCTCCGTCCATTCGCGGGCCCGGGCGATCTGCGCGTCACTTGCCGGCTCCGGGTAGATGAGCGGCAGACGGCCACGTTCCACGTTCATGACCGCGGCGAGAAGCAGGGCAGCGCCGGGGCGCGGTTCCGACACGCCCGCCGCCTCGAGCCTGGCGACGATCTCGCGGAGGAGGTCCCTGACCGTCAGCATCGATGAATCAAAGCGAGGCGGCGCCTTCCGCTTCGAGTTTCCGCAGGTTGTCGGCCTCGATCAGAGCGTCGATAACCTCGTCGATGTCGCCCTCGACGATCTCGGTGAGCCGGTGCAGGGTAAGCCCGATGCGATGGTCGGTCAGCCTCTGCTGCGGAAAATTGTAGGTGCGGATGCGCTCGGACCGGTCGCCCGTTCCGACCTGCGAGCGGCGGTCTTCGGCTCGGGCCTTGTCCTGTTCGGCACGGGCGTTGTCGAGCAGCTTCGTCCGAAGAATGCGCAGGGCCTTGGCCTTGTTCTTGTGCTGGCTCTTCTCATCCTGGCAGCTGATGACAATACCGGTCGGTATATGAGTGACGCGAACGGCCGAATCGGTCGTATTCACGCTCTGCCCGCCCGGCCCGGAGGAACGGAACACGTCTATCCGCAGCTCTCGCTCGTCGATTTTCACGTCGACGTCCTCGGCTTCCGGAAGTACGGCGACCGTGACCGTCGAGGTATGGATGCGGCCCGACGCCTCGGTCGCAGGCACACGCTGCACGCGATGGACGCCGCTTTCGAACTTCAGCCGCCCATACGCTCCAGCGCCCTGCACGGAAAAAATGACCTCTTTCACGCCACCGATGCCGGTTTCGCTGATGCTCAGCACCTCGGTCTTCCAGCCCCGGCGGTCCGCATACCGAGAGTACATGCGGTGCAGCTGGCCCGCGAACAGAGCCGCCTCATCACCGCCTGCTCCCGCGCGGATTTCGCAGATGAGGTTCTTCTCGTCGTCGGCGTCTTTCGGAATGAGCAGCATGCGAAGCTGCTTTTCCATGCGCTCGATCTGCGGACGAAGCTCGGCTGCCTCTTCCCCGGCCAGCACGCGAAGTTCGGGATCGCTTTCGGATGCAGCCATCTGCTCGGCGCCGATGAAACGCCTGTGAAGATCATGGTAGGCGGCGACGGCGACGGTAATCGGCTCGATCTCGGCCCGTTTTTTCGCGATCTTCTGGAACTCGGCGGGGTTAGCGAGAACGGCGGGGTCGGAAAGCTTGTGCGTGAGCTGGTCGAACAGCTCACATAGCGCCTGGAGTCTGTCGAGAATGCTCACATGCGTTCGATGAGACCGCTGACCAGCGACAGGAAATACGGCTGTGCCGCTGCTGCCGCGGCAATCACGTCCTCATGGTTCACGTTCTCGTGACCTTCGCCGGTCGCCATGTCGGTCACGCAGCTGATGCCGCAGATGCGTTTGTAGCCGCCGTGGACGGCGACGAGCACCTCGGGCACCGTCGACATGCCGACGGCATCCGCACCGATGATCCTGAACGCCCGAAGTTCGGCGGCCGTCTCGTAGTTCGGCCCGGAAACCGCAACATAAACGCCCTTCTGCATCGGCGCTCCGATCTCGCGGCCGATCTTCATCGCCAGGCTCACCAGTTCCGGCGTGTATACGCCCTGCATCGGCGGGAATCGCGGACCGACGCTGTCGTCGTTCTTCCCGCGAAGGGGGTTGTCGCCCATGTGGTTGATATGGTCGGTCATGACCATCAGGTCTCCGACCGAGAACGTCCGGTTCAGGCCGCCGGAGGCATTCGTGATGATCAGGTCGGTGCACCCCAGGCCTCGAAGAACGCGGATCGGGAAGGTGACCTCGGCCATGCTGTAGCCTTCGTAGTAATGGAACCGGCCCTGCATGACGGCGACCTGTTTTCCGCCGACGCGGCCGCAGACGAGACGGCCCGAATGGCCT
>JAKJFL010000708.1:0-2056 GCA_022704935.1 Candidatus Rifleibacteriota bacterium | reverse complement strand
GGATGAGCGCACCGGCTTGCCGTCCGGGCCGTAGGTCGTCTGGCAGCGCTCCTCGACCCACTTTACCCTGCCATCCGGCATGCGCAGCCGATGGATGATCTGATAGGGCGCCCGGTTCTCCACCGATGCCGTATAGGCTGCGTTCACCGCGGCCCGGTCCTCCGGGTGAATAGCGCCAAGAAAGGCCTCGTACGAGGCGCCGAAGCGCTCCTGGTCCACCTCGAAGATCTGAAAAATCTCGTCCGACCACCACAGGGCGCCGCTCGTCAGGTCAAGCTCCCAGTTCCCGACCTTGGCCAGGCTTTGTGCCTGGCGCAGGCGGCGCTCACTTTCCTGAAGCACCTGATCTGCGGCGCGGATATTCGTGACGTCGAAGGCAACGCCCACCGTTCGCAGCGGACGCGCCGCGCCGCCAACGCTCTCAAAGAACGTCTGTGCCCTGCTGGTCAGCCAGCGGATCGTTCCGTCACGCCGCACAATTCGATGCTCGACGTCATAGCGTCCGTCTCCGGTGGGATCGTGCGCCCGCTTCACGGCCGCGAAGACTGCCGCCTTGTCGTCCGGATGAATACAGTCGACGAATCGCTGCAGCGATACTTCTTCATCGGCGCCCCAGCCGTAGATCCCGCGCTGCTCGGGCGACCAGTAGATCGTGTCGGTGATCTGGTCGTGGTCAAAGACGCCGATGCCGGCGACCGCGACTGCGTCCCGGAGCAGTTCCCTGCTGCGGCGGAGTTCCCGCTCCGTCTCCCGCTGGGCCGTGATGTCGCGGACGATCGCCCAACTCCCGGCCACGTCACCCGTGGATCCACGACGGAGGAAAGCTCTAACCTCGACCGGGAAGACGCTGCCGTCCTTGCGGCGGTATTCCTTCTCGTAGACGTCGGTGTATCCGCGCGCGAGCAACTGCTCTTTTACGATCCTTGCTTCCATTGCGTGCCAGCGTTCCGGCGTGAGGTCCAGATAGGTCAACTTCAGGAGCTCGTCCTTGGTGTAGCCCAGCATCTGCCGATAGGCCGAGTTGCAGTCGATGATGCGCCCGTTCGCGTCGTCGACCGCGAAGGCGTCGCGCATGCTCTCGTAGAGACTGCGGTAGAGTTCCTCGCTCTGTAGCAGCCGTTTCTCAGCCAGCTTCCGCTCGGTCTCGTCGCGGCAGATGCCTTCGACCGCGATCAGCTTGCCGAAAGCGTCGCGCAGAGCGGTGTTCGACTGCACGATCCATCGCGACCTGCCCGATTGGTCGATGATTTCGTATTCGTAGCGCGGACGAACCTCGCCGCGCAGAATCTCCGCCCAAACCGTCTCGAAGTATTGCCGAGAGTTCGGATGAATGGTCCGCGCGACATGCAGCGGATCGGCCAGGATCGTTTCCGCCGGGACGCCGACAACCCGTTCCGCCGAGGGGCTGACATAGTCGTAGTGGCCGTCTGGCACGCTCACCCGGAATACCATCTCATCCAGGCCCTCGATAAGGCCTCGATACCTTCTCTCGCTCGACCGCAACGCTTCCGCAGCATTCCGGGCCTCGGTCACGTCATGTCCGACCGCAAGAAGCGACACAATCTTCCCGTCCGCATCGCGGATCACGCTGTCCGACCACTCGATGAGCCGTTCTTCGCCACTGCGCAGCAGCATCGCGTTGACGTTGGATCTCGTCGCCGTGCCGCCGGCGGCCTGATCGAACAGGGCTGCGATCCGCTGCCGCTCCCGCTCCGGGATGAAGGTGGTGATCCAATCCTTGCCGCGGATCTCGTCCTGCTTGTAGCCCGTGAGCTTCTCGAAGAACGGGTTCACCCGCTCGATCGTTCCGTCCGGCGTCAACAGCAGGATGATCGCCGGGAGGGATTCGAGCAGCGTTTCGACCAGCGCATGGTCATGCTGGAGGTGGGTGATGTCTGGCGCCGGCACCTAACGCCTCCCACTCGTCCGCGGTGCCGGGACCAAAGTGGGCTGACCCCGGTCGACATCACAGGAATCCGGCTGCACGCGGACCCCTCGCCCGTGCCTCCAGGCCACAATCGAAAGCCCCGCCGCCAGGAGCACGAGGCCGACGGCA
>JAKJFL010000707.1:0-2060 GCA_022704935.1 Candidatus Rifleibacteriota bacterium | reverse complement strand
CAAAGCCTTTTCGGCGTCGCGCCGCGCGGATAGCTCGGCTTGGAGTTCGTCGGTCCGGAGGGCCACCTGGGTCTGCAGCGCACGGTTCCAGACGAGGAAGGCGGTCAGAACGGCCGTCAGCATCATGGCTGCATATCCGAGAAAATGCCAGAAAAACTCGCTCGAAACGCCTCCGCTGCCCTCGAGTCTGATCCAGGTGCCGTAGATTTTCTGTCGCTCCTCTCCCGTGAGGGAGGAAAGACCCTTTTCCATGATCGACAGCAAGAGCGGTTCGTCATTTCTGCATGCGATGGCAAGGTGGTTCTTCTTGCCCGAGTCGCCGGCGACGCGCAGGTTCAGAATGCCGTGCTTTTCGATCAGCCAGGCGGCGATGGCGACATTGATGACGGTCGCGTCGGCCCTGCCGAAGGAAACCTCGTGAAGACAGGCGAGATCGTCGGGATACGCGATCAGCCTGAGATAGGGAAACGTGCTGCGGAGGTATTCATGGAGAGCGTTGCCGCTGGTTATCGCGATGCTCATGTCCTTCATGACGCCGAACTCGAGCACGCCCTGCTGATCGTGACGGGTGATGATGACGTTGGGAATGTCGACGAGCGGCTTCGTGAAGGAAAGATAGTCCTGACGCCCGGATGTGATCTGGGCTGCCGTTATGCCGTCGACTTCCCGGCGTTTCGCCTTCTCGAGCACGTTGTCCCAGGTGGCGCATCTGACGATCTCTAATCGCACCCCGAGCCGGGTTTCGATACGCCGGAAACAGTCGGCGACGAATCCGCGATACGCTCCCTGATCGTCGAACCACTCGAGAGGCGGGAAGGCCGGGTCGGGGGCGAATCGGATGACGCCGTTTCGCTCGTTCAGCCAGGCCCGCTCTTCATCGGTGAGCGGGACGGTGCCGGATGCGAAAGGCGACGCTTTTCCGACCTGCGCAGAAACAGTCGACGACAGGCCGAAGACTGTCGTCGACAGGATGATCGCGATACAGATGATGGTTCTGAAAACTCTCATGCGGATGCTCGGGAACTTTTCAAATCTATCACGCTGAATGTGAAACGATCAATACGCTGGTATTTCTTTCCAACATACAACAACTATTTCTATTATATCAAAATAAATAATTATTTTCGATTTCATTTCTTCGGGAGTCGCGAAGGTTGGAGGCCAGAATGCCAAGAACGTCGGCTCATGAGATGCCTCTCGCATGTTTCGCCCCGGACGGTCGACGCCGTCGGAAGGTTTGACCCCGACAACGCCCTGTGGTAGATTCGGCACGTCAGTGTCGCTCTCAGAAAGGACGGAGAAGAGACTTTCGGAACGACCGACCGGGTTCGTGAGAGGGAGGCTGCATACGGTCTTAACGACCATGATGTCGATCCTGGCCCCACCGGGCCTGATGTCGATCGCTGCGGTCATTTCCCTGCTCATCGGTCGCCACGAGCGCGCCTGCTCGGTCTTTTCGGCCGCGTCGGCGTTGATTGCCGCGCTGGCGGGCATTGTACCGTGTCTTCTCGTTCTTTCCGGGCATGCGCCCCTGACGCTCCAGATCCCCTGGGAAATCCCGTTCGGGGAACTGGCGTTCCGGCTCGACGGCCTGTCGGCGTTTTTCCTGCTGCCCATCTTCGGTCTCGGCGCCCTCACGGCGGTGTATGGCAGTGCCTACCTTCCCCATGCGATAGATCCGAGACGTCTCGGCGTGGCCTGGTTCTGCTTTCATCTGCTGACGGCGAGCATGGTCACGGTGATTCTCGCGGCGAACGGCCTCCTGTTCCTGCTCGCCTGGGAACTGACCGTCCTGTCGTCGTTCGTTCTCGTCGTCCTGGGCGGCGACGGCGAAAGCAACCGGCGCGCGGGCTGGATCTACCTCGTCGCCTCGCACCTCGGAACCGGGTTCCTCATCGTGCTCTTCTTGCTGATGGGACAGAAAACGGGCTCCCTCGACTTCGCCGGCTTCTCCGGAATCGCCTCGCTTCCGGCGTCATTCAAGGGAACGCTGTTCCTCCTGGCGCTCGTCGGTTTCGGCACGAAAGCGGGCTTTTTGCCGCTTCACATCTGGCTTCCCG
>JAKJFL010000706.1:0-2068 GCA_022704935.1 Candidatus Rifleibacteriota bacterium | reverse complement strand
CGCCGCCGACGGTTCGGCGGACATCAGTGTCACGAACGGCACCGACAAGGCGATCACGGTCGGCAAAGTCAACGTCGGCGATCTCGACGGCGTCATCAAAATAACGGACACCGAAAAGAACACCGTGACGGAATTGAGGAGAGACTCGACAACAACCTCCGCCATCGGTTCGACTGTGAAGACGGTGAGCGGGACCTCGAGCGCCTACTCCCCGAAATCGGGTCTGTATTACAACTGGTCTTCGGGATATGAGCAAACCACCTACGAACATTACCAATATTCGCAGGGATTCAGCTGGTGGGGCGGCTACACATGGAACGCCGGCACGATATCAGAGAAAGAAACCCTGACAAATCGC
The DNA here is from genome assembly GCA_022704935.1 of Candidatus Rifleibacteriota bacterium. Taxonomy (GTDB): domain Bacteria; phylum Muiribacteriota; class Ozemobacteria; order Ozemobacterales; family Ozemobacteraceae; genus MWAR01. Next base: position 1,710 of record JAKJFL010000706.1, on the reverse strand, counting down.
CTGGAATACAGGAACGGCTCCAGCAACAAACTCCAGGGGACCTATATCGGCACCCCAACGGGGGCCTCGGGTGAATACACGATATTCTACAAGAATGACGTTGGATATAATAATCCATGGTATAATAACTGGATTTCCTATGACAACTGGACCCACTTTTCCGGAACCGAGTATTACGACTGGGGCAAAAACATCGGCAAGGTCGTCACGTTCCAGCACTCGCTGAACGCTTCGCATGACATCGGCGTCAGCTTCATTGGGTCCACCTCGGGCGGTTCCGTCAATCTAGCCTCGTCGAAAGACGTGAACCTGACCGGCAACGTAACCGGGGTCACGGGCACGGCGATCAACATCACAAGCAGCAACGGAGCCATTTCCCAGACGGGCGGGACGATCATCGGAAACAACATCACTCTATCCGCGAACACGGGCATTGGGAATTCCGGTTCCGTCTATCAGCAGGTTCTCGGGGATTCGGGCACGCTCAAGGCGACGACGAACACCGGCAACGTCGACATCCGCTCTTTCGCCTCGATCGGCAAGCAGGGCAATCTTCTGCTGACGGCCACGACCAACTCGGGAGACGTGAAGATCGAAGCAGACGGCTCGATCCTTCAGAGCGGAAGCAGCGTCAGCGCGAAGGGCGATAGGATCGACCTCGTGAGCAGAAATGGCTCGATCGGCCAGTCAGGGAATTCCCTGCTGGTGCAGGCCGGCCAGACTCCCGTCAACTCCGGCGACACCATGTCGGCAAGCCTGAACGCGCATGCCCGGGGCGACGTGTACATGACCCAGACAACCGGCGACATGCGTCTCGGCAGGGTCGAATCCGACATCGGAGACGTCAATCTCGTCGTCAGTGCGGGCAGTTTCAACAACGTTCTGCCTGCAACCGAGGACTCGAGCGCCAGAAAGGGCGATGACCTGGTCGCGAAGTGGATCGCCATGGGTCTCATCAATGCGGACGGCAGCGATAACGGCGCCCTGGTCAAGTCCCGCGCGATAGCGGATTACGAAAACGGCGTGAAGAGCGAGTTCGCGAATTATCTTGCCCAGAAAGCCATCTACGACGCGAATCCGGACCTCGTCGAGTCGACGGCCTTCATCGCTCTTGAAAGCAAGTATGCGACCTATGCGACAGCTGACGACTACCTGGCCGCCAAGGCCGTCGACACAGGCAGCATGTATTACAAGATTTCGCACGAGCTGTACGGCTGGTCGAAAGACAGCCTGCTGTATGCGCTGCAGAAATCCATCATCAATCCCACCTCGGGCTCTTCGCAGACCCTGATCCGGCCGGCGAACGTGAAGGGAAGGAATATCACCCTCACCGCCCTGAACGGCGGCATCGGCAAGGACGAAGCGGCGGAAGAGGTGAGCATCGTCAATCTTGGCAGCAATCTCGACACCCTCAAGAAGCTCGCCGGCGCCGAGGCATCGGATGTCACCTGGGACGAAGCAGCGGGGAAGGCCGTCATCAGGCGCACGACAGCCATCGGCATCGAGATGACCGACCCCAACGGCTCCCTGAATGCGACGGCGAAAAACAACATCTACATCGCCGCCGCCACGGACGACCCGATCTACCTGAACAATATCAACGCGAATACGAGCAACATCCGGCTTCTCGGCAAGAGCGGCATCTACAACGTCAGCGTCGTTCCGAACGGCGTGAATCTGAACGGCCGCGACCTCCTCGTCGAGGGCGGC
>JAKJFL010000705.1:0-2069 GCA_022704935.1 Candidatus Rifleibacteriota bacterium | reverse complement strand
GTATACTTGACTGACCGTTCAGTCATTATTTTTCGGACACAACTCATCCACACGCGGAACCAATGCAGATAATGAGACTCACCAGGCAACGAAGGAGGGGCCGTGCCAGTTTCGCCACCGAAAGACAAGAGATCGAAAATCCTCGACGTCGCGCTCCAGCTGTTCAACGATATCGGGTATCACGAGACCACGCTCGACGAAGTCGCGAAGCAGGCGGATATCGCCAAGGGAACCCTGTATCTCTATTTCAAGAGCAAGGATGATCTGTTCATCCAGTGCATGATCGACGGCTCCGAGAAATGGATGACGCGCGCACGGGAGATCATCGGCGGCCCGGACGGCATCCGTGACCGCCTGCGAAAGCTCGTCCAGCTCCAGATCGATGTATTCACCCGCAACGGCCCCATGATCCAGCAGTTCATCCTGCGCAAGCGTGCCACGAGTCATGATTCCGCCCTGGCCAGGCGCATGATGAAGAAGATGCGGGAACGGCTCGAGTTTTTTGCGGTGTTTTTCAAGGAAGGCATCGAAAGCGGGGAGTTCTCGGACACCCTTTCCCCGATGCAGATGGCCATCATCTTCCACCAGGTATTCGACCTGAACATGAAGTTTCAGTTGTTCGACGTGCCCACCCTGACGGCCGACAGATGCAGCGATGTTCTGCTGAGTCTGTTCTCGTCAGGCAAGCGGCCGAAAAAGTGACGGAGGCAGAACACATGTCCGCAATACGAACCCCGGTTTTTCCAACACTCCTGTGCGGCCTTTTCCTGCTGACCTGCATCACCGCTCAGGCCGGCGATGTCCGCGAGATCGCCCGTGAAGCGCCCGGGCTGGCGGATGCCCCGGCGCAGGCTGCCGAGCCGGTAACCATCGATTCCGGCGATGTCCAGGATGTGGTTCCTGATCAGACGGTAAACGAGTTCTATGAACGTCTGAAGGACGTTCCCGTGATCGACACCTCGTCCGGCCCCGTGAAGATCGAGGATACTCATCTCGGCCAGGTTCTCCTCCTGGCGCTTCATCGCAATCGAACGATCATCGGCTCGGCCCAGCAGGTCGAGAGTGCCGAGGCTCAGGTCCTGCAGGCCAGGGCGATCTCCGGAGCCAGGCTCACCGGAAATTTCCAGCAGTCGCGGGTCGATGACGTGGCCAAGACCATTTCGGGCGGGAAATCGATCGACCTCGGGAAAAAGGATTCGCAGGCTGCCTATGTCGAAGTGACCCAGCCGCTGTATCTCAGCGGGAAGGACCGATCGGCCCTCAGATCGGCACGCCTTGGCCGATCGGTTGCCGGAGCCGGTCTCATGCTGACCCGGCAGAGCGTTCTGCTCGAGACCACCATCTTGTGGTTGTCCTGGTTGTTCGCGGGCGAGGCGGAGCGCGTGGGCCAGAAGGACCTCGAGCTTGCCGAGGCGCACCACGCGTTGGTGAATGCCAGATTCCGCCAGAAGCAGGTGTCCCAGTTCGAGGTGCTGAGAGCGGATGTCCGCCTGGCGCAGGCAACGAGTGATCTTCGAAAGAAGACCAATGCCAGGGAGCTGGCGTTCCTCGACCTGCTGAACGTGCTCGATCTTCCCGAAAACACCGTTCTCACCACGAAGGACCGGCTTCTCATGGTCGATCTGGAGATCGACCCGGACAAGGATGCTTCCGAAGCGCTCGAGCTGCGCGAAGACGTGCGCATGAAACGGCTGGGAGTTCAGATCGCCAGACAGGGAATCGCTTCGGCTCGGAGTGAGAACCAGCCCATCGTGAGCATGTTCGGCCAGAGTGGCGTCCAGGATCCCTCCTCGAAATCCTCGATGGGGAGCTACGAACGCAAGGGCTACTGGAAGGCCGGCGTCGTCGCGAACTTCACCCTGAGTGACGGCGGCTCGAGGAAGGGCAAGATCAAGGAGGCCCATGCGAAGCTGGCCATCGCCGAGAACGCCCTCCAGGAAGCCGTCGTGAAGGCGAACATCGAGATCAAACAGGCGTTTCTCAACATCGAGACGGCGAAGGAAGTGGTGACCGCGCAGCGGGAAGCGCTGAAACAGGCGGAAGAGGCGCTTCGGCTCGCCGGCGTGCGG
>JAKJFL010000704.1:0-2071 GCA_022704935.1 Candidatus Rifleibacteriota bacterium | reverse complement strand
CGGGAGCATCATCCCGATCCGCGTCATATCGCCTTCCGCGAAGAGGCAGAGCAGGCGACCGCGGGCGACATGCCGGGCGGCCCGACGCAGGGATTTCAGCAAGACGACATCTCCCGTTTCCGTCTCTATCCGGACCGCACCGAGCAGGCGAAGGAGCCGGCCAAGGATGGGCCGTTTCATGTCGGCTGCCGGAACGAGGAAATGGACGGGCCGAGGCACGATCGCCATGAGAAGAAGCGGGTCGATGGGCGATGTGCGGTTGCAGACGAGAACAGCGCCGCCTTTTCCCGGAATCCTGTCCAGTCCGATCGTCCGAACCCGCCACAGGCGCGGAAGGAGAACCCGGGCGAGCCATCTCAGCCCATCAGCGGTCGGCCGACGAAGTCGCTTTCCGACCGATGGTGTTCCCAGGACGAGGAAGAAAAGCGCGATGCCGGCAACGACCAGCGGGACAATCGAAGACGCCAGCCAGCTCCAGCCGACGAAAATGGCTCCCGAAACAATCAGGAGCGAGCGCATCGCCCGCGACGAAACACGTTTCCGATCCGGGGCGACGTTCGCTCTTTTCATATCGTCAAATATTTTTCCTTTGTCACTCGAGGGCGACCTGGTGCGGCGGAGCGTGGCGGGCCCTGTCGAACTCGCCTTCCCAGATCGCGACGACGACGGTCGCGAGGCAGTTGCCGATCACGTTCACCGACGTGCGGGCCATGTCCATCAGCTCGTCGATGCCGAGAATGATGAAAATCGGCTCGATCGGCAGGTTGAACGAGGCGGCGGTGCCAAGCAGGATCACGAGCGAGGCGCGCGGCACGCCGGCAACGCCCTTGCTGGTGAGCATCAGGGTGAACACCATCATCAACTGCTGGCCTAGCGTCATCTGGATGCCGGCCACCTGCGCGACGAAGACCGCCGCCATCGAGAGATACAGCGTCGTGCCGTCGAGGTTGAAGCTGTACCCGGTGGGCATCACGAACGCGACGATCTGCCGCGGCACGCCGAACTTTTCGAGCGCCTCCATGGCCCGGGGAAGCGCCGCTTCCGAACTGGTCGTCGCGAACGCGATCGATACCGGCTCGGCGATGGCTTCCGCGAACTTGCGCACCGGCACGCCCGCCAGGAGGGCGATCGGCAGGAGCACGCACGCTAGGAACACGAGCAGGGCCGCATACAGCGTTGCGAGAAGCTGGAACAGGTTGACGAGGATGCCCAGTCCCATGTGGCCGACGGTGTAGGCGATGGCCGCCCCGACGCCGATCGGCGCGTAGTACATGATGATGCCGGTGAACTTGAACATAGTCTCGGCGAGGCCCTCGATGACCTCGAGCAGGGGCCGCCGCTTCGCCTCGGGCAGCATCGCCAGGGCGAAGCCGAACAAGACACTGAACACGACGATCTGCAGCACTTCGCCGTCCGCGGCGGCCTTGAAGATGTTCTCGGGAAAAATGTGCAGAATCACGTCCGAGAACGTCTGCGGCTTCGCCACATTGAGTTCCTCGCCGGGCGCGGCCGGCGGCATCTGCACGCCGACCCCGGCCTGAGAGATGTTGATTGCGGCAAGACCGATGAACAGCGCGAGCGTTGTGACAACCTCGAAATAGACGAGCGCCTTCACCCCCATGCGGCCGACCTGACGAATGTCTGCATGGCCGGCGATGCCGACGACGAGCGTGCTGAACAGCAGCGGCGCGATGATCGTCTTGATCAGCTTGAGGAAGATCTTGCTCAGCACCCGTGCATGCACCGCGATTTGCGGCATGTCGTGCCCGATTTCCGCGCCGACGAGCATGCTCAACAGGATACAGGCCGTCAGCGAGCGCCGCCCCGCGGCCCACAGCCCCAGGCCGGCAAGTCCCGTCCAGCGTGCAGCGAGACCAATCGCCGGCGGAAGGCCGGCAGCCCAGGATATGCTTGCGATCGCACCTGCGATGAGGGCAATGATGATGCCTGTTCGTTTCATCCGAGATCCTCCGGGTGTGTCGTCCGACCGAACCGGAGCACATCGCCGCGGCCCGACGCCGACGCAGTGTACCACGCATCCTTTTCTCTGACAACCGGTGTCACAAGCGGG
>JAKJFL010000703.1:0-2087 GCA_022704935.1 Candidatus Rifleibacteriota bacterium | reverse complement strand
CCTGTTTCAGCGCACGAACAGCCTGCTCCCGGGTGTTCTGCTCCAGGTCGTTTTTCATGGTATCGTATTATATATATATTACACCGGGTCCCACTGAAGGGTTCCCGGAGCGCACCTACGGAGGTCGAACATGCTCTACAGAACCATGCCGAAAACGAAGGAACCACTGTCGATCCTCGGTTTCGGCTGTATGCGGCTGCCCACGGCGAATCGTGGCATCGACGAGCCGGCCGCGCTCGAGCTTGTCGACATGGCGATCGAGCGCGGCATCACCTATTTCGACACCGCGGTTCCCTACCACATGGGCGCGAGCGAGCCGTTTCTCGGACGCGCGCTCGCGAGGGACGGCAAGCGCTCGAAAGTGAAGATCGCGACGAAGCTTCCCCACTGGCAGACCAGCTCGACGCGGGACATGGAGGCCGTTTTTGCCTCCCAGCTCGCGAATCTGCAGACGGACGTCATCGACTACTACCTGGTCCACAGCCTGAATGCCGACACCTGGGCCCGTGCGCGCGAGGCCGGCGTCATCGATTTTCTCGAGAAGGCGAAACGCGACGGCCGGATCAGGTTCGCGGGCTTTTCCTATCACGGCTCCCGCGAAGGATTCACGCCGATCGTCGATGCCTGGAACTGGGATTTCTGCCAGATCCAGTACAACATTCTCGACGAGCAGAATCAGGCGGGAACGGCCGGACTCGAGTATGCCGCTTCCAAAGGGCTCGGCGTCGTCATCATGGAGCCCCTGCGCGGAGGGAATCTCGCCCGCACGCCACCCTCGGAGATCCAGGCGGTCTGGAACCGCGCCACGACGAAGCGCAGCCCGGCCGAGTGGGCGCTTCGCTGGGTCTGGAATCGGCCGGAGGTTTCGGTCGTGCTGTCGGGCATGACCCTCCCGGAGCATCTCGAAGAAAACGTGCGAATCGCGGAAGCGGCTCTGCCGGGCTCCCTGGGCACCGATGAGCTTTCCCTCGCCGGCGAAGCAGCCGCGGCCTACCGCAGGTTGATGAAAGTCGGCTGCACGGGCTGCCAGTATTGCCTCCCCTGCCCCGCCGGCGTCGATATTCCAGGCTGTTTCGATGCCTACAACAATTTTCACCTGTTCCAGGATCGGAGCGCAGCCGGTTTCTACCTGATCCGGATGAGCGGCGCTCTCGGAAAGCCCGCGCTCGCCTCCCAGTGCGTGCGATGCGGCGCCTGCCTGAAAAAGTGCCCCCAGTCGCTCCCGATCCCGGATCTCCTGCCGGACGTGGCGAAAACGTTCGAAGGGCCGCTCTTCAGGATCAAGGCGGCGGGGCTGAAGACCACCGTGAAGGTGCAACGGCTCTGGACACTGTTCAAGGACAAGCTCAAGGCTTCCCGCAACCATAAACGTTCCTGACGGCCGTTTCGAAAAACCGCGTCCGAAAGCGATTCGGGCGCGGTTTTCTGTACCATGAAAAAATCTCCTTGCCAAACCAGACAATCCTTATACATTTCTGCCTTGCGTTCATTACATGGAGGTGCAGTCATGCGTTCAACACACATGTTCGTCTTCGGCCTGCTCGTTCTGGCCAGCGCCGCCTTCGCGGCGCAGAATGTCAGAAACGTCTCCGACAACGCGCGGTTCGAAGTCTCGTCGAACGAGACGACGAGTTCCGATGCTGCGTTCGGGTTCAACCAGTACAACTCGAACACGGGCCGGTACGACCGGAACGCGGACGGCCGCGTCGATCTGATCGTCGCCGACCGCAATGGAGACGGACGTGGTGACTACTGGGCGACCGACCGGAACTTCGACGGCATGATCGACGATTATCAGTATGACCGCAACTTCGACGGTCGCATCGACCAGTGGGAATACGACCTGAATTACGACGGCGTTTCCGACAAGATCTACGTCGACGCCGACAGCGACGGCCGGCCCGACATGTATGCGGGTCTGAACCCCGGCGCGCAGACCTATACCTGGTACGGCAATCTCTCAGGCGTGCAAGGCGCCGGCGGCCTGGCGAAGAAGGGGACCAAACGACGGCTCGCCTCGGGCCGCGCCGCGAATTCTTATTGAGAGCGTCTCATATACCGTATCGTTCGTTCCGGGGCGGGTTTCA
>JAKJFL010000702.1:0-2094 GCA_022704935.1 Candidatus Rifleibacteriota bacterium | reverse complement strand
ACATCTGGGGAAGACCGGAAGTCCTGGGGGTCGAGAACCTCGACAACTCCGCGATCGTCCTGAGAATGCTCGTCAAGACGCGGCCTCTCACGCAGTGGCAGGTGTCCCGCATCTTCCGCAAGAAGATCAAGGAAGCCTTCGACCTGGCCGGGATACAGATTCCGTTTCCGCAGCAGGTCGTCACGCTCAAGGCCGATCCGGAGCTGCTCAAATACATCGGAGGACGCGAAAAACAGAACGACTGATTCGTCGCTCCGCCCAACGGAGACAAAGCAGGCCGGTCGCATGCGACCGGCCTGCCGTTTTCGCGAAGGGGACGATCAAATCATGTTCTGCAGGAAATACCAGGCGATGAATCCGACCACAACGGTTGCAACCGTCTTGACTATGATCGAAGTGATGACATTATCCTGCGATTCAAAGGGAGTTTTTGTTTCGGAAGTCGAGTTGTTTTTTTCGGATGCCATGATCGTTGTTTCCTTTCTAAACCTGTCATACGACAAGAACCATTCGAAACGTGTCGGAAAACCGTGGTGATGACAGGGCGATCAATGATCCGCGCGAGCGAGCCTGACGACGGTCATGCCGCATTCTGGGGGCAGACCATGGATAAAGAGCCAGGGAAAACCGGAACGTTCAGGGAAGATTCTTCCGTTGGCGGGTGATACGACGGGAGATGGCTGGAAATCACCGGATGAAAGGCTTTTAAGAGCCGAGTGTCGCCATTCCGGGCGGATAAAACCGGTATTCTCGCCTTTCTGCACGGGAAGGGCCGAAACCGTGCCAGAAGAGTCGTTCTTGAACGATGGCTTCGAGAACGGGTTCCCGGAGAAGGGAACGTCGGGCCCAGCGAATCCCGCGGACGGAATCAGCAGGCCCAGCACGATGAGGAGGACGAGGATACGTTGCATGAATTGAACATACAGGTGTTTCCATCGAAATTCAACATGTGGCGGGCAATCCGAGGCGGAATGGGATCGTTGACAATCGATGAGAAGGTGGGATACTCTCAAACCATGCGTACATCGAGACTTTTATCGCTTTTTCTTGCTTTGCTGATGGTGTTCGGTGCCGGATTTCCGAGCGCGCTTCAGGCGCAGCAGATAGACGATCTCAGCACCCTGGCTGACGATATTCCCGAACCTCCGGGGGCGGGACAGGAACTCCCTTCGCCGGTTCCGATGATCTACGAGTTCGTCGGAGGGATGATGGCGGGCGAGTTCGACAAGTGCCTGGCGAACTTCGACGTGAAGACGTTTCTGGCTCTCATGTTCGACTCGAAGAAGCTCAGATACATGAATCCCTCCGAGTATGGCGAGTTGTATTCCTACCAGCTCCAGTCGCAGAGAAACGAGTTTCGGTTCCTGGCGAAAATCATGTACAGGCTGGCGAAGGATGCGAAGTTCAACTATTCCAATCCCCGATTCCGCGGCAAGACGCAGTGCAAGGTGAACGTCCAACTCCGCACGACGAAGGGGACGTTCGAGTTCGTCGTCTACTGCCGGTTCTTCGGCGAGCGCTGGATCGTGTATGACTACGCCCTGAACGGGAAGCGGTATTCCGAAACCTTCAAGGCCGCCCTCGCAAACGTGAAGATCGATGATTACCTCCGCCAACTCAGGCCCTTCTACGACGAGGACATGCGCTACCGGCAGCTCAAGAGCGACGCGTTCGGGGTCAGCTTGAAAGTGCCGGAATACGTCAATATCCGCGACAAGGTCAGCCCGTCGATTCTGTATTCCATTTCAGGCCTCGACGGCAAGCTGCTGATCCATATCCAGGCGGCGACGTATTCCACCCCGCAGACGCTGAAACAGGTGGCAGCCGAAATCAAGCGCAGCATCATGCCCTTCAAGCCGAAGCTGTATGACCAGTGGCGCACCGACATTGCCGGCGTCGATATCGGCCATATTCTGTTCCGGTTCGTGAAGAACGGAAAGACGCTCTACACGCATATGATAATCATCCCGATGGGGCAGAAGCTTGTCGTCATCAACTTCTATCACAGCTCTCTCCAGTTGATGAAGCACTACTCGACAATCCGCGAAAAGATCTTCGAAAGTCTCAGCCTTCCGAAAATCGAAGCGATGGGCG
>JAKJFL010000701.1:0-2100 GCA_022704935.1 Candidatus Rifleibacteriota bacterium | reverse complement strand
CTTCGCCAACTTCGATCATCTGCGTGGTCAGCTCGGGCATGATGTCGACCTTCACGAGAGCCTTGGCAATCGGTTGGCCGCCCTCGACGTCGCGGACGACCTGGTTGAGAGCATCGGCAAGAACGATATTTTCGACGATCTCGATGCTGATCTTCATCGCCGTGATGATCGAAACGCCGGACTGGAAGAGCGTCGCCATGTTTCGGGAAAACATCGCGATGGAATATTTCTGTGTCAGATTTCCGAGGACGGGAAGTTTCAGACGGACCGTATCGAAGAAACGACGCCCCCCGGTCGACTGATTCACCTGATAAATCACCAGAAGAGTCGCGACGGTTGCCGCGATGATATTGAGGAAATTGTTCCCGATGAAGCTGCTGATATTGATGACCTGTTGCGTAAGCCAGGGTAGTTCCTGTCCGAACTGGGCGAACAGTTTCGCGAACTGGGGAATGACCGCCAGCATCAGGAACAGCACGACGCCGGTCGCAACGAGCGATATGACCGCCGGATACGTCATCGCCGCGAGCACCTTTCGCCTCAGCTTGATTTCGCGGTCGAGCAGCATACTGAGGCGGTCGAGCACGTTGAAGAGACGACCGGACTCCTCGCCGACCCGGACCAGGTTCGTGTAGAGAAGCCCGAAGGTGTCTTCATTCTTGCGAAAAGCCATGTTCAGCGGAATACCGCCCTCGACGTCATTCCGCATCTCCCAGATCATTTTGCGGAACGGGGCCGTCTGCATCTGGCGAGCAAGCGTGCCGAGCGAGCGAAGAACCGGGATACCCGCTTTCGTCAGCGTCGTGAAATACTTCGTGAATAGCAGTCGCTCGCTGAGCGAAACCGACCCATAGAACGGGTTCAGATACGACAGCAGCTTCCTTGGTTCCGAGCCTGGCGTGATCTCTTGCGCCGGCGTCTTTTCAGGCTGTTTCTGTGCCTGCTCGACCATCTCTTATCCCCTTCGTTTCCCGGAATTCTTCAGTTGATCAGATATCCGCTGTCGACGCGCACTCTCACTGCACGGATCAGCTTTTTTGCCGTCTTGTTCTGGGTAGCTGCCACCCAGCCAAAGGTGCCAGCATATTGGAGGAGGTTCGTCACGCCGCTGTCCATCGGCACCTCGACTTCGATCGTCGCATTTCCGAGCGGATCAACGAGAAGCTGCTCGGCCGACTGCGTGAGATAAGTCGGAGTAAGCGCACCTAGATCGTCAGGGTGCCGAAGATTCGCCTGGAAATACCGCCCGATCGCTTCTCTGATCATCTGGATGTTCTGCTTCACGACATTCTCGCGGGCCGTTGCAAGCGAGTCCTGGTAATAGTTGTATGACGTGACCGCCAGCACGGAGATGATGGCCACGACGACGATCAGCTCGATCAGGGTGAAACCACGCTTACTCATCGCGTTTCAGCGCCAGCACCTGCTCGGCAGGCCCCTTGAAATCGATGATTTTGCGAAGCGGCTTGTAACCTGCCATCTCGAGCTTGATCTCGCCGAACTCCTTGCGAATGTCGCGCATCCGGAAGATGCCCTGGGCATTGGTCTTGACGCTCATGTCGTCGAGCGTCACCTTCACCCCGGGAAGCGGTTTTCCGTTCTGGATATCGATCACTTTCACCGATATCACCCCGGCCACGGTGATCCTGTCCATGACGATGCGGGCCGGGTTGCCGGCGCGCAGGAAGCGCTCGAGCGGCCCCTGCAGGATCTTGTATCCGTCGGCGATGAGAATGATGCGGCCGCTCGACTGCTCGATGAGCATCTGGCCAAGGCGATTGCTCTGATAGATCTTTCCGCCGAGGAACAGGGCAGCGCTGCCGATGCCAGCACCGTTTTTCCCGTCGACGACCTCGATGAGGCGTTTGCTTCGAGGCTTAGTCGCGGCGGGACGCGGAGTCGGCGCAGGCGCTGGTGCCGGAGCCGTCACCGCGGGAGTTTTTTCCACACGGTTTTCGGCGATCGGCGCCACCTGGGTTTGAGCCAAGCCGGCTTCCGGTTCAATGGGCGCAGGAGCAGACTGACCGCTTTCGGCAGGAATGGCCGGCGATTCTGTGCTGGCCGGCGCTCTCGAGGTCACGTCGATCTGAACGAGAGGCT
>JAKJFL010000081.1:0-10074 GCA_022704935.1 Candidatus Rifleibacteriota bacterium | reverse complement strand
CGGCACGACTTGTCGAGGGCGTCCTTGAGCATGCCCGGCGATCGCCACATAGCTAGCGCTATAGGAACAGTGCGAGCCGAAGCGATCACTCCGGCGGACGGGAACCCGGCCTGGGTCCAGGGGATGCCCGAGGCGAGTTTGCGGCACGCCTTCATCATGGTATTTCCGGGGAAGCGCCAAGACGTGCGCAGTTTCTGCATCTGGTACCAGTCGATGAATCGCTGGGTCAGGTCGTCGACCGAAAATCCGCGCTTTTCGACGAGACTCTCGGCGACTATCAGCATCACCTGCGTCTCGTCGGAATACTGGCCGGGCTCGAGATGCGCAATCGGGTGCGACGGCATTGCCTTGACATACTCGGTCACGCGCTGATGCCCCATCGACGGGTCGCGAATGACATCCTCGATCGGCGCGGCAAGGGCGTCGCCGATGGCGTATCCGAGAAGAACGGCCTGGAATTTGTCGATCATACCGTGTCCTTTCAGGCGGTCGTGCCTGAACCGCGCCGTCCCTCCGACGTCGGCCCACGTTCCGCATCGTGCGGATTCCGTCCGGCGGGGACGATCTGGGCGCGGATCTTGGCTTCCCGCAGCAGCAGGAACACGCCAGGGTTGTGTTCCAGAAAGCGATAAAACTCCATCGCGTCGATGCTGAACACCACCACCGGGCCGTCGGCCGTCAGGGTGAACCGGTGCCGCCCGCGCGAGGGGGTCGAGTAGATGCGCATGAACATGCTTCCACGCCGGGCTTTCGCGACTTTCCGCCCGCAACGGGACATGACGACGGTACCGGAGTCGAGGAGATAGAACGCCTCGCGCTCGGCCCCTTCCTTCGCGAGCGTTCTTCCGGCGGGGATCTCGAGCCTGGTCATGATACCCTGCAGCTGGGTCCGTTGGGTCGATGAAAGCCCGCGCAGCAACGGCGTATCGTCGAACAGGCCCCAGGTGTCGTATTCACGATTCTCGGCGATGACCTTCATGTGGCGCGCGATCTCGGAGCCGCGGATAAAATAGAGGAAGTCATATTTATCCATGGCCAGCACCTTGAGGTCGGTTTCGGCCACCACGTCGGCGTTTCGGGGCATATTGAGGATCATCGAGGTCTCGCCGAAGTAATCGTTGTTCGAGTAGGTCTTGATCACATCGCCGTTGCGGCGCACCATGGCGCGACCGCTGACGACCATGAAGAAGCGGTCCCCGACCGTGCCCTGTTTGAAGATGACATCACCCGGCGCAAAGGTTTCGACCTTGGCCAGCGTGAGGAATTCGCGCGCCTTTTCGATGGGAAGTCCCGAAAACAGGTCGATATGGCTGAGCACATCGAGATACTCGAGCGCTTCGGTGCTGATGGGCGGCGTGACGGGAATGACGAGCGTATCGTCGGCACCGGCCGGCGCCTTTCTCAGTTTCGAACCGGGCGGCAGCGAGCGTTCAGAGACATGGATCAGGAACAGGCGCTCCTGAACGCTTTCCGGCAGTTCGGCGAGGTTCTTGATCGGCGTGTGAATCGGCGGAATGCCGGCTTCGTGAAAAATCACCGTATGGTGCCAGGGAAAGTTCATCAACTCGATCATCCGGTATCGGTTCACGACGTTCGCCTCGAACAGTTTACGCACGGTCGGCGGGTCGTACAGCGAGTCGGACGAGTAGGCAAAACTCTTTCCCTGGTAATACACCTCGAATCCGATCGTCGGAATCGAGTGCAGCGTGTAGAAGAACCGGAACTCGCCACCGTGGATGCGAATCGGCACCTGGAGCGTGATCGCATGGAAATGGAACAGTCCCATGAAGGTTTTGTGCGAAAGGCCGGTCAGGGCGCGATATTTGCGCACGAAGCTCTCGAGAATGGTCTCGGTTGTATAGAGGTTGATTTTTTTCTCTTCGAGCAACTTCTGCAGAATGCCGGAATCGTGGTCGGCATGGCAGTGCGTGAGAATGCAGTCATCGATGAGGCGCGGGTTGATATCCATCGCCTTGAGCCACAGTGTCGAGTCGACGGGCGGGTCGACGAAAATGCCGCGCCGGTTCACCCAGACGATGAAACCACTCGTCATCTCCTTCGGATCGAACCCGTGACCCGAGCCGATGACGGTGACGCCGAACAGCGGGGGCATGAACGGCTGGTGCCGCTCGGGGAATTCGCGATCGATGCCGAACGAGACGTCCAGGGGCACTTCGGCGAGCACGCGGGCGCCGTCGACGACGCGAAGCATTCCCTTCGGGGTTCGCTCGAGAGCGAGGTTTCCGAACGGCACGCGATTGTTGGGGCCCCACGGGATGCCTGTAGCGATGTCGCTCAGCTCCATTTTTCTGAGGCCTGAGGCGTCTTTCGCGCGAAAGTATTCCATCTCGGCGCGCAGATCGGGAATGAGGTCGTGATTCACGCCGTAGGGGAATTCCCGCTGGATGGAAACGATGTCGGGGCCGAGCACGGCTTCCTTGAGGACGCCCATGATCGTTTCGATCTGGTGTGTCTGGCCGACGACCTTGATGCTGCGCTGTTTGAGAAAATAGTTGTAGTAGGCCGGAAACTCGATATCGGCGAGCGAAACGCCGCGCTCGGTGCCGAAGAGGCGGTTCGGGAGCACGAAGGTATCCGGCACCTCGCCAAGGAGGTGCAGGGTGTCCTTGATCGTTTCGGGCGTGGCGCCGACCTGGAGGATCCCTGACGGCGTCTTGATCAGCGTGCCGCCGCGCGGGAGCTGAATGACTTCGATTTCCGACATATTCCTCTGCCTAAGAGAATGTCTGGGGCACAACCAAGGAAAGATAATAGATGCCTTCCCCAAATGCAACCAAATTACGACCAGTCTCAGAGCTGCTGGAAAACGGCTTCACCAAAGAGACACTGAGGCACAGAGGAAATCCACCACAAAGACGCCAAGGCACAAAGGCGAGGAAAAGCGCTCATCGGGATGAAGCCGTTTCCAAGTGTTTTTCGGTGTTTGGCTATGTTTGCGGTTGTGCATCGTTGTTACAATGCGAGGACAGGGCATTCGCGAACCGCCTCTACGGGCGAGAGGAGATCACAGCGAAGGCACAAAGACACACCCCCCTGCCGTGGTGTGTTTTTCATCGTTCTTTGTGTCTTGGTGTCTTTGTGGTGAAACAATCTTCGCATCTCTGGAGTAAAGCGTTTTGGAGCAGTGATTCCCAGGTTTCGGGGGGGAGGGTTTTCCAGTCGATGCGGGAATATTTTTCGCGGCTGAGGATCTGGACTTCATGGCGTTCGATGTCATCGTAGGCCGACGCAAGCGGCTCCAGCCCGAACGTCGAGGCAAGGGTGCAAGCGATGCGGTCGGGCAGTTCAGCAATCGAGGCGGAAGAAATGAAGTCGGTCAGAACAGAAATGAGCGGCTGGCGAGAGTCGGCCTCCCGGGCCTGGGCCGCCGGCGTGAGAACCGTCGAGGGAAGTTCTCGACGAGTGATCGGAAGAGAGCCGTGGACGACAAGAACGTCTCCCATGACGCTGCCGGCGGCTCCGATCAGCTTTTTTCCGCCGGCGTATATCGAGTGGCCGGCCGCGGCGGCATAGCAGTGGATGCGATCCGAGCGGCCAGACTCCACTTCATGGTCTTCTGAAAACCGCGCAGGGACTCCGGCGACAGTGAGAGCATCGACCAGGGGCTGCATCAACGCCTGAAAACAAGCGAGAAAATCAGCTTTTTCGGCGACGCCTTTGCGAAGCAGCTGCAGGGGCATTCCGATCGAAAACGTGATCTCGTCGGCGTGAAACACCATCTTGCCGCCAGACTTGCGCCGCACCACGCCGATCCCGGCAGCCTCAGCGGCACGGATATCGACAAGGCGCTCGACGGGCTGAAAATACCCGAACGACATCGAAGGCGGATTCCACCGGTAGAACCTGGCGAACGGACTGCCGCCGCGCAGCTGCATCGATCGCGCCAGAGCTTCGTCGGCCGCCATGTTCGCTTCCGGCGCCCCCGCCCCGTCGATGATGATTCTGAGTTTTTCGTTATCCACGGCGGTACCATATCACCGTAGCCAGAGATCAGTAAACAAACCGTTTTCACACTTCAGCAAATGCCAGATGAAAATGTTTCAACTTTTTTTCGGTCTGCCAAAGCCTGTATTTCTCCAGATGATTTCGCAGGTGTTTGCGAATGTTTGTCGATGTCCGAGTTTGTCGGGGGTGAGGGGTATCAAGAAAACGGCGCATCGGGGCGATAAGGGTTGTGGTTTTGTTTGCCTCCTTATTATTTCGGGCCGGGGATACATCCCCGGTCTTCTTTTTTGCGCCGATTGCCTCGTGCCGGCCGGGCGAGTATGATGTCACCGCATCGCATCAACGACGGAGACAACGCATGAGCATCGATCTGACGACACTCGACGGACTGTTCCACGATTTTCTCAATCTCAAGAAAATCCGCCGCACCGGCTGGCAATTGAGGGGAATCCGCGACTGTGAGTCGATCGCCGACCACGCGTTCGGTGTCGCCCTGCTGACGATGCTGCTTTCCGACAAGATAACAAGTCACAAACTTGACCGGGCGCACGCGATCGAACTCGCGATGACGCATGAACTCGGTGAATGCCGCGTCGGCGACATTCCCTACACGGCGCTTCGATACTGGACGCAGAAAGCCGAGGCGGAACAGGCGGCGGTCGCCGACATGACAGCCCCGCTCGGCGAATCCGGGAAGCGGTATCAGGCGCTTTTTGCCGAGTTCGAGAGCAACGCGACGGTCGAAGCCCGCTTCGTGCGAGCCATCGACAAGCTCGAGATGCTGATCACGGCGTCGGAATACGAACACACCGGCTACCGCGCCCTGGGTGATTTCTGGGACAACGCCTCGACCTTCGCCGCGTTCGAGGAGTTCCCCGAACTCGCCGCCTACGCCCGCACCTTGAAACGGCGTCATGATGAGCGGAAATAAGAGACAACGAACCACAGAGTCACAGAGACACAGAGATCTTTCTCCTTCGTAACTTCGTTCGGGAGGGTTTGAAACCAGCCCAGACGCATGGTGATAGAGAGAGGGTAACGGCTCGAGGGGCTGCCCATGACGGAACCGATGATCGAGATCAAAAATCTGACGAAACGATACGGGGAAAAAGGAGCCGTTGCGGAGCTCACGTTGTCCGTGCCGCGCGGGGCCATGTATGGATTTCTCGGCCCGAACGGAGCAGGGAAGACGACGACACTGCGCATGCTGATGGGCCTGTTGCAGCCGAGTTCGGGAAGCGCGCGCATCGAAGGTCTCGACGTGACGGCCGATGCCGTTGCCGTGCGGGCCTGCGTCGGATATCTCCCTGACGAAGTCTTTTTGTACGATTATCTCACGGGTCAGCAGTTTCTCGAGTTCGTCGCGGATATGCGCGGCATTTCACGGGAAGCGCGCGATCGGAGAATACGGGAACTGCTCGAGTTTTTCGATCTCGAATCGGCGGCAGGAGAGTATACTCTAAACTATAGTTTTGGGATGAAAAAGAAGCTCGCGCTCGCGGGGATCGTCATTCACAAGCCGTCCGTGCTGCTGCTCGACGAGCCGTTCAACGGGCTCGACCCGCAGGCGACGAAAGACTGCAGGGCCATGCTGACCCGCATGACGACCGAAGGTTCGACGGTTCTGTTCTCGAGCCACGTTCTCGAAGTCGTCGAGAAACTGGTGACCCATGTCGCCATCATCGATTCGGGAACGCTCCGGGCTTCAGGAACTTTGGCCGAGGTATGCGCCCCCCACGACAACTCGCTCGAAAAGGCGTTCTTCACCCTGACCTCCCGCGAAACCTGACCAGGTAAGCACGAAGATCGATTCACCACAGAGACACGGAGATACAGAGAGGACTTTTTCACCACCAAGATACAATTTAGACGCAGAGGCACAGAGGCGCAGAGGAAGAAGTGAGATGAAAACCAGAATGAATATTGCCCTCAGCGATTCCGCGTCTACGCGGTGATTCCTTCGAATTTCGACATACCAGACACGGATACACAGAGTTTCAATCGCATATCGATCTCATGAAAGAAAGATTTTCTTCGTGCGGGTCTGGCCTTGGGCGGCTCGCGAACCGCCCCTTCGGTTATATAGCGGTTGCTTTGTGCGTTTTGCCTTCGTGGTGAAACGCTCTCTGTGTCTAGGTGTCTCTGTGGTACGTTGCTCAGGGTGGTTTTGGGGGAGATTTTTTCTTGCGGGGGCGGATGTTGGCCGCCTGTTCGATCGGCTTGTCGGAGAGGCCGATGACGGATTTCGTCTCGAACAGCACCTCCTGGCCGATCTCGAGTTTTTCCATGAGGTCTTGCGACAGCGAGGCGAAGGGAAACATGATCTCGCGGTCGCCCATCGTTTTGATGATGCCCATGCGAAGGTTCGCATCGTAGCGGACGATCGTACCCGGCAGAGTATCGGAATCGGACGAGGCGCCGAGCCGTTCGACCTGCACGGCCACAGGGCCCATTTTGTCCTTCACGACACCGAATCGCACCGCGTCGCCCTTGGCGAGGGTCTCCTGGTCTTCGGGCTGGAGAGCTGTGAAATGCAGCAGGACCTCAGAATACTCTGGGCAGGTCAGCACGCCCATTCCCGTCTCGATGTTGTACCATTTCACCGTTCCCTCGACGACGGCATCTGGCTCGGGCTGGTAGATGATCTCCTCGACCGTGCGGCCGATCTCGGCCTGGACTTCCTTGATTTTCTCGATCAGATGGGCGACTTCAGGCTGGTCGGGGTTCCGGTCGAGCGATGATTCGAGGGTCTGCACCGCCAGCGTCAGCAGGCGGCGACGGTAGTAGACGAGGCCGAGAAACAGAAGCGCCGACGCATCAGTCGCGTCTATGCGCAGGGCTTCCAGCAGATGCTCTTCGGCCGTATCGAGATCTTCCAGCTCGTATAAGACACCGCCGAGATCGCGGTGATAGCCTGCCTTGAAGGGATACTGCTCGACGAGCTGCATATAGACGTCGCGCGACTCATCGAACCATTTCATCTTGGCATACGTGTCGGCGAGCAGTTCGAGCGAGCGGGCATTGCGCGGGTCGACTTCGAGCATTTTCTTGAAGCCGTCGGCGGCGTCGAGGTAATGCGTGTCCGCCTTGTCGTCGTCTCGCAAACCACGGTAGAGATCGCCGAGATACCAGTTGAAGAGGGGGCTTTTCGGGACAATCTGCAGACCCTGCTGGAACGCCTTCACGGCATCGTCGTACCGCTTCGAGAGCTGATACGCGAGACCGATCGTCTCGTAGAAATCAGGCTCGCGCGGATTCGACCGTATGCACTCCTTCAGAATGTCGATGCATTCCTGATAACGCTCTTCGGTGAGAGCCTGGGTGGCGGCATCGAACCGCTTTTCGAGTTCGGCGAGGAATTCGCGGAGCTTCGCGTCATATTCCTCGCGTCGCACCGGGTCGAGCAGCAGGTCAAGGGAATCTTTCAGCTCTTTGAGGCGCGGAATGTTGGAAAGAGGGCTATCGGTCGTGAACAGTTCGGCGTATATGCGGTTATACGCCTTCTGGATCTCGTCCAGCCCGGCGAAATTCGGTACACCAAAGAGTTGATAGTAGTTTTGCATGTGCGTCCCAGAGTGGAGATATAATACCACATCGGACGGTGCAAGAGATATCATTTTGGCAACGCGCGGCAAAAATCCCCGTGGCGGAGAGACGAGGAACGACGGTTCGCGCCTTCGGTGGTTTGCGTCACAGAGGTCTTTGTGATATGCTTCTGCGCCTTCGGAGCAAGAGATGATTTTCCAGCTGCTGAGATTTCTATTGGTCATTACGGGAACCGTCGCCGGGGTCGCACTGGCGTACGGCGTCACTTCGCAGTACGAAAATTTTCTGGATACGGATTATCCGGAAGTCAAGCTTGCCGCGCTTCTCGGCTGCATCGGATATCTGCTGATGTCGATGGCGGGTCGCGAGCTTCAGGACTGGATCGAGCAGCGCATCGACAACAACAGCAGCTATGAACTGACGTGGGGCGCGCTGGGCCTGCTGCTGGGGCTCATCGCCGCGAACCTGCTGTTCACCCCGTTGTATTTCATCATGTATCGCGACATCGTGAACATCAATTTCGAGAACAAGTATTTCAACTCGCTCGTCGCCCTGCTGTTTCTTTCTATACCTCTTAGTATAAATCTTCTGTTCGGGTATCTCGGCGTCAGGATAAGTCACAGATACCGGGGTATGGAACGACGCAGCAGGACGTCCAGCCTTTCGGTCCCGCCGAAGCTCGTCGACACGAGCGCGATCATCGACGGCCGTTTCGTCGAACTGTTCAGACTCGGGTTCATCGAAGGACAGCTGGTCATTCCGCGATTCGTCGTGAACGAGATGCAGTTTCTCGCCGACGCCGTCGATCCGGCCAAGCGCAGCAAGGGCCGCCAGGCGCTGAACCTGCTCAGCAAGCTCCGCAAGGAGTTTCCCGACCAGGTCGTCGTCCCGGAACGCGACTTCCCGGAAGTGCAGGAAGTCGACGGCAAGCTCGTCGAATACGCGAAAGCCGAGGGCGCAAGCCTGATCACTCTCGACTTCAACCTCAAGCGCGTGGCGGAAATCAGCCAGATCAAGGTGCTCAACCTCAACGAACTGATGAATGCCCTCAAGCCGATCTTCATCAGCGGCGAGGAGGTCGAGATCCAGATCACGAAGGCAGGCAAAGAGCCTGGTCAGGGCGTCGGTTTCCTGTCCGACGGCACTATGATCGTCATCGAGGACGGCGGCGGCCAGATCGGCCAGAAGGTCTCCGCGACCGTCACGAACATTCTGCAGACCGCTGCGGGCCGCATGATCTTCGCCCGCATCCGACCGAAAAAATCATAACGGGACGGCGGCCATACCGGCAGAAGATGCCGCGGCGTGCCGTTTCCCGAGGGAGGACAATCAATGGGTATCCGGGTAAAGGACATCATGGATCCGAATCCGGTCACGGTGGCATGCGGCGAGACACTGTTCGGTCTTCGCGAGATCATGATCCTGCGACAGCCCGAGTGCGTGCTGGTTCTCAACCAGTATCGGAAAGTCGCCGGGCTGCTGACGCCGGCGCATCTCGCGACCGCGAACGACGCCGACGTCGACGACAAGGTCGACCGGTTCATGATCAAGAAGTTCAAGATCGTCAACGCCAACGCCGAGGTGCGGGAAGCGGCGGCGCTGCTTTCGGCGAGCGAGCTAGAGGCGCTGCCCGTGCTCGACAATGCCGAAGAGCTCGTCGGCGTGGTCACCTACAAGGACATCGTGAAGGATCTGGTAGAGGACCGCTCCGAGCAGAAGCTCACGCCCGAAAGCGCCGTCATCTTCCTCGCGATGACGCGCGATCCCGAGCAGGAGGAATACTGGCTGCAGAAGGTCACCAGCGCCGGGTTCCGGGCCGCCATCACCCAGGTCGGCGCGACGGCCGAGAAGCTGCCGATCAAGTTGCGGGAAGCGACAATCGTCGCCGCGATCGCGCGCTCGGTCATCCGGGAAGACCCGCGCGAGAAGTTCGCCGTGAGCAACGCGGTGCGCGACATCTATAGTCAATGCAATGTCATCAACCCCGGCCTCGGCGGCGGCTTCAAGGTCGCCATCGTCCGGGGCGAGGGACGCATCGCGGTCGCCGCGTTCGGCCGCTGTGGCCACGCTCTTGCGAACGGCAACGAGCAGATCTTCATGGGAGGAAACATCATCTGAAATGACCGTCAGAGTACGCTTCGCGCCTTCACCCACCGGCTACCTGCACGTCGGCGGCGCCCGCACGGCGCTGTTCAACTGGCTGTTCGCGAAACGCCACGGCGGCAGCTTCATTCTGCGCATCGAGGATACCGATCTCGAACGGTCGACCGCCGAGTCGGAGGAAGGACTGCTGCGCGATCTGCGCTGGCTCGGCCTGACCTGGGACGAAGGCCCCGGCATCGGCGGTCCGCACGCGCCGTACCGACAGTCGGAGCGCACGAAGATCTACCAGGAATGGGCTCATCGCCTGGTCGAGAAGGGCGCGGCGTATCCCTGCTTCTGTAAGGAAGCGGAACTAGAACAGAAGCGTCAGCAGGCCGAGGCAGAACACCGTTCCCTCCATTACGACGGCACCTGCCGCCGGCTGTCCCCCGAAGAGGCGAAGCGCCGCGTCGAGGCGGG
>JAKJFL010000700.1:0-2105 GCA_022704935.1 Candidatus Rifleibacteriota bacterium | reverse complement strand
ACGTGGGGTCTGCTTCCTGGTATCGCTGCAGCCTCATCTGAAGACCGCGCAGGGAGATTCCCAGGGCGCGGGCGGCATGTGTCTTGTTCCGATTGCATCGTTCGAAGGCGGTCAGAATATGCTCCCGGATCACCTCTTCCAGCGGCGTGATCCCGTCTGCTCCGCCTGTCGATCCGTGTAACGCTTCGTGATGCCGGCCGCGGTCGAACGGCGCCTCCCCGCGACTAACTCGCTGTGGGAGCGCATCTGCCGTCACCATCTCGCCTTCGGTCATAGCCACTGCGAACTGGACGACATTTTCGAGCTCGCGGATATTGCCGGGCCAGGGATAGTTTTTCAAAACGCGAAGGGCTCCCGGCGTCCATCGGAGATTTCCGTGCCCGGTGTCTGCGCCCATGCGGCGAAGGAATGCCTCAGCCAGCGGTGCGATGTCTTCTGTTCGGTCGCGAAGCGCCGGCAGGGTAATCGTGAAGAGGTTGATGCGAAAGTAGAGATCCTCCCGAAACTGCCCCGATTCGACCAGACGCTCGAGCGGCCGGTTCGTTGCGGCCACGACCCGGACATCGACAGAGTGGGCTTCGCGGGCTCCCACGGGCTGGATCTCGCCGCTCTGGAGCACCCGCAAAAGCTTGACCTGCTGCATGAGCGGCAGGTCGCCGATTTCGTCAAGAAACAGCGTCCCGCCGCCGGCCTGATCGAAATAGCCCGCGTGATCGGCCAGGGCGCCCGTGAAACTGCCTTTCCGGTGGCCGAACAGGGCACTTTCAAACAGCTCCTGTGGGATGGCTCCGGAATTGACCGCGACGAACGGATGCCGGGCACGCGGACTGCGCATGTGGATGGCGCGGGCGACGACTTCCTTGCCCGTGCCCGATTCGCCGCGCAGCAGGACTGGACCCCGATGAGGAGCGACTTTGTCGACGACCTGGCAGATCGACTTGACCTTGTCCGAGTCGCCGAACAGGCAGTGGCCGGTCGCCGTGAGGGCCGGCGTTCCGGAAGTTCTTGTAGAATTGGCGCGTGCCATGATGACAGGGTAACATACTTTTTCGGAAGGAGCTATGCATAATATGCATGGTTCCTTCCGAGCGCCTTTTAGGCCGCCTGATCGTTCCGCCGACATCGATCCGGACAAGAGCGGGAAGGACAACGACACACGTGCCGATCAGCCCGGAAAGGATGGCTCCAGAGAAACCACGTCAAACGGGGGGTGTCGGCCGGGCAGTAAAGCAAACTGGTGAAGGAATGTTCTCAAGCGAAAGAGCGGCACCGTGGGCCTTTTCCGGGCTGAAGAGTGAGCCTGGATCTCATGTTTCAATGCCCCAATTCACATAATTGTAACTTTGTTCCCGATGAAGCGTATATTTAGCGTCATTCACTCAAATCAAAGAATGATGTTCATCCCACATCGAGGTGCCGGTATGAAAAAGCGGTGCATTGGAATCCTGCTCGCGACGTCGCTCGTGGTTTCACAGAATAGTGTCAACGCCGAAACGCCATTCACCGGCACCGATGTGCATGTAACGACCGATGGGGGAACCGTCATCCTCGATGGCGTGACCGTTCCCGCGAACGCAGGATCAGGCGAAGGGGCATCCGGAGGCAGCTATACCGTCAGATCGGGAGACTCGCTTTCGGCGATTGCTCAAAAGTGCCTCGGCAACGGCAACCGCTACATGGAGATCGTGAACCTGAACGCGGGCCGGTATCCATCGCTTCGGAACAACCCGAATCTCATTTATCCCGGCTGGACGCTCACGCTGCCTGCGGGCGCGACGTCGAGCCCGACCCCGGCTCCCACCACCCCTTCTACCCCGGGTTCCGGCGAATCCGCCGATCTGAACGCCTGGAAGGGCGGCAGGCTTTCTCCAGAGCGGTTCTGTGCACTGCTCGGTCCCGTGGCGGCCGCATCGTTCAGGGCCACCGGAGTTCCTGCGTCTGTCACGCTCGCCCAGGCAGCACTCGAAACCGCCTGGGGCGAGGCAACGATCGGAGATGCCAAAAACCTGTTCGGCATCAAAGGAACGGGGCCGGCCGGCTCGGTGACCGTGCCGACCCAGGAGTGGGAAAACGGGGGCTACATCACCATCAACAGCTCTTTCAGG
>JAKJFL010000699.1:0-2110 GCA_022704935.1 Candidatus Rifleibacteriota bacterium | reverse complement strand
TCCTCGAGAACCCCGACCGCATCTCCAAGACGGTCCAGGACAAAGGCCTCGACGCGAAGACCGCATTCGAGATCCTTTCGATCGACATCGCCGACGTCGACATCGGCAGCAACATCGGCGCCAAGCTCCAGATCGACCAGGCCGAGGCCGACATGAAGATCGCCCAGGCAAAGGCCGCCGAACGCCGCGCCATCGCCGAGGCCAAGGAGCAGGAAATGCGCGCCCTCGAGCAGGAGATGCGCGCGAAGCTCGTCGAGTCCGAGGCGCAGGTTCCACAGGCCGTCGCATCGGCGCTGTCTGACGGCAACATCGGTATTCTCGATTATTATACTCTGAAGAATATCAACTCCGACACCGAGATGCGAAAGTCCTTCTCGCAGATGGTCGACGTGCCGGTCATCCCCAACAAGTAAGCGGAGAGCGCTGAAACGTGGAAGCGTTTTTCCAGGTCGTCATCTTCCTGGTGATCGTCGTCGCCTCGGTCTGGTCGGAAATGAGCAAGAACAAGTCGAGCGGCAGTTCTGACGCCGAGTTCGGCGACCTCACGGCAATCGATGACTTCTTCAAGCAGCAGGAAAAGGCCCAGAAATCGTCTCAGCAGCGACCTTTGTCGGGCGGCTTCGATGACGACGTCGTTTCCCTCGAACGGACACCGGCCCCGAGCGAGGTGTTCGGAACCCCTCAGAAAGTTCAGCCCCAGCCCGCGAGGCAGAAGCGCTTTGACAAGAAGGAGAAAAAGCGGGGCCAGGGCAAAGGCCGCGCTGCCTTCGATCAGGGCGGCCGCGCGCTTCCGCCGCTTCCACCCGTGTCGTCACATTTCGGCAGCGCCGAGAGCGATGAAGGGCCGTGTCTCGACGAGGCGCCGTCGCTGACCGGACGCGGGAGTTACGAGCGCGACGGCTTTGCCATCGCCCGCACCGCCTCGACCACGACCGTCACCACCCGCCGGCCCGCGAGGCGCTGGTCGCGGCAACAGCTCATCAATGCGATCGTCATTTCGGAGCTCATGAACCGGTATGACGTAAACCGCGTATACGGCCGCATTCCCGACCGGCGAAGCTGAGACAAGATCGACGAGATCTTGCCCAGATGGAATTCATCGACCACTTCAGACGCGCCAGACGTTCCTTCCGGGGCCTGCTCGCCGCGTTCGACCTGACGGTCCGGTTCGGCGGTTATGCGCATGCCGCCGCGGAGTCCGGACCGGCCGTGATTCTCATTCACGGAAGTGAGCTCATCGCCCAGGCACTGTTGACGGCGTATTATCCCCGCCCCTTCCAGGCCGTCGTCAGTCTCTCCATCTGGAAAAAGCCCATTCTCCGCGCCCTGGCTTCGCGTCTCGGGTTTCTCAACCTGCCGCGACGCAACGGCGGCTGGCTGAGCTGGATACGAGCGGCCCTGAACGTGCTGCAGTCCGGCGGCCGGATCGCCCTGTTCGTTCCTTCCGATTTCGCGTCTTCGAACAAGCCTGCCGCCGAATTCGGCATTGCGGCAATGCTCTGCCGTCTCACCGGATGCGCGTTCGTTCCGGTTGCAACGGACGGGTGTGACCGGGTGCTGCCCCCGGGCTGTTTTCTGCCGCGAGTCCGGCCTCTCCGGATGCTGATCGGCAAACCGATCAAGCCTCGCGTCGAGACCGCGGTATCGAATAGAAACCGTGACTGGGCGACGATGTTCCGGACGGATTTGTCGATACTTCAACAGCGGCTTCTGGCCTGTCCGGAAGGCGTACCGGGTGAACATTGCAGTATTGTTCAGCCGCTTCCCAAGGCGTCTCAGGAATAACGGCGCATCCGTCGAACCAACGCGCGGCTGATTTGTGAATTTTTTATTTTTCACGCCGGCAGGGGATTTTCAAACGTTCATGCGGATGCCATGCCGGTCGCCGGGTTGACTTCTGACCGGCCTCGGCCTATCATTCACCCGTTTCAGGAACGTGGGGGTACATCCCCGCGACAACACATTCAGGAGGGACACCGTGTCTGAGGCCAAGACGAATTACAAGCACGACATGATGGACGGCAATACGGCCGTGGCCTATGTCGCCCACGCGACGAACGAGGTCATCGCGATCTACCCGATCACGCCGAGCTCGAACATGGGAGAGACG
>JAKJFL010000080.1:0-10135 GCA_022704935.1 Candidatus Rifleibacteriota bacterium | reverse complement strand
CTTCGGCAACTTCCGGCTCCCGCCGCTTGCCGATGGTTTCGATGCGAAGCGTTTTTCTGCACTCCTCGGGAACCTTGTCGAGGCTCCCGACGATGACGACTCGGCCATCGGGATCGACGTATCGGTACAAGGTCAATCCATCCGCCGCGCCCGGAACGGCAAGCAGGGAAAACACGATCGCAAGAAGTCGCAAATGCATGCCCATGCCCCCGAACCTACCCGATTTACCTCCATTCGGCAAGTAGGCGCGCACTGTCATGCGCGCACTCCCGTCCGATCCGAATCACGTCTCCGGTTGCTCCTGACCCGATGGAGTGGTATTCTTCGTCCCGCATGGAAGACATTCAAAACCAGCAAGATCTGCGCGACATCCCGATCGACCGGGTCGGCATCAAGCGTCTGTCGTATCCGATCACCGTTCATGACCGGTCAAACCACATCCAGCAGACGGTCGCCGAGATCGACATGACGGTCGATCTGCCACGCCATTTCCGCGGGACGCACATGAGCCGGTTCGTCGAGATCCTCGATGCGCATCGCGGCGAGATCACGATGACGACGATGGCCGACATCCTCAGGGAAGTCCGATGGAAACTGGCAGCCGAGCGGGCCGAGATGTCCGCCTCGTTTCCGTATTTCGTCGAGAAAGTCGCGCCGGTCTCGGAAGCGCGAAGCCTGATGCGATATGACTGCCGCTTCCTGGCGAAGTTCGACGGGAGCGACGATTTCGTCCTGACCGTGACGGTTCCCGTCACGACGCTGTGCCCCTGCAGCAAGGCGATCAGCCGGGAATCGGCCCACAATCAGCGGAGCATGGTCACGGTGAGCGCGCGATTCGCCTCTTTCCTGTGGATCGAGGATCTCATCCGGTGCGTCGAGGAATCGGCCAGCGCCGAGGTGTACACCCTCCTGAAGCGATCCGACGAGAAGTATCTCACCGAGCATGCCTACGAGCATCCGCGGTTCGCCGAAGATCTGGTGCGGGAAGTCGCCGTCAGGCTCGACGCGATCCCCGCTATCACCTGGTATACCGTCGAGACCGAGAATTTCGAAAGCATTCACGCGCACAGCGCCTACGCGTTCCTGAAACGGGAACGGACCGGCTCCGTCGCGGATGCCGGCCCGATCTCGGTGTCCAAGAAGGCGTCTAGAAAACCACCGACCCGCCGAAAGTGACGTTCCTCATGCGTTTGTGACTGATGGCGCCGGGAAGCCGCTCGTAGTCGCCGTCGGAGATGTAGGACGCATCGAAGTAGACGATCTTCTGGTAGTTGAACCGGAAGCCGAGGCTGAACTTGTCCCCGTTGAAGTCGTAGACGAAGTGCGCGCTGTCGCTGATGGGCACGGCACCGCCGACCATGAAGAAGACGGGGTCGGCATAGCCTTTCCCTTTATTATAGTCATAATTATATCCGCCGAATTTCGCGCGTTTCAGCTTGTCCCAGCCGGAATAGTAGAATTTATAATCGTTCGCCCCGAAGTTCGCCCCGACGCCAACCCAGGCGACCGGCACCCCGGCATTCACCCAGACCGAGTGGTATCCACCCTGCGAATCCGTGCAGAAGCTGCCGCCCAGCGTCAGATTTCCGGGCACCTGGTATTTCGCGTTAACATAGACAGGCTCGTTGACATCGAACTTGTCTTGGTTTCCGAACCCCTTGTCGATGCCGAACTCGAAGCCGTCCATGACGCCGTAGGTCACGGCGACATTGGTGTCCATGTAATTCCCGTCGCTGTAGGTCTCGTCGTTGATGCCCTTCAGGTCGAACGGCAGCACATGCACCGAAACGGCGCTCTTGTTCGGCTCGAGCACCCCGGGCGACGGAATCAGCTGGGCGCCGCTCATGCCGCAGATGCCGACTCCCTGGCGAGGCGTCTTGCGGTCCGTCAGCAGCGGCCGCAGCCCCTCCGGAACCCGCGTTTCAGGGGGCAGGGAAAGGGAATCGCGCGGTCCCTGGCTCGAGTTCCCGAGCGTCACAAGCCGGCTTTCCTGTGAGTAGGACGCGTCGGCATCGACCGCGAGGGTGCGGACCGGCTGAACGCGCGCGTTCTGCGACACGGACGTTCGCGCCTGTTCCTGGGCGCCGGAGGCCGATTTCATGAAGTTCCGGAAGGCGGACAGGTCGAGGCCGAAGCCGCTTCCGGCGCTCCAGAGAAGGAGTGCCGAGATCCCGAGGCAGGCACGTCTCATAAGGCGTTTCATGGGCATTTTATCGGCGCTGCCCCGCGCGCCGTGCGGCGGCGGGATCACGCGATACTCCGCTTTGTCATTTGAGAGAACGATAGAGTCTCACCTACCATCGGCAGGTTTGGCCCATTGTTTAACGGTGCGGCATGCCGAGTTTTCCCGCACCGCCGTCTGGGTTTCTTGACAAGGTCCCCCCACCCCCATATAATGGGCCGGTGATCTGCATCCCCGCTGAATCGGAGAGGTGATGGAACAGCTCGCCTTCGAGGCGCTGCTCTACACGGAAGGCCGCCTGTCGCTCGGAAAAGCGGCCCTTTTGTGCTGCATGATTTCCAACGACCTCGACGAGGCACTCGTCGCGTGGCTGGCGAAACGGAACATCCGCGCCGTGATCACCAGAGCCGGCGGAAGCGGCGACAACCTGAAGAGCAAGCTGCTGCGCAACACGTTCGGCGCCGCCGAAAACAGCGGTCTGCTGGCCGTTTCCCCGCGAAACCGGTATGCGATCACCCGGCTGGTCGAGGATGTCATGCGCTCGATCGACAGCCCGCTTCTCGACGTCGCGGGCGGAGGTGCCAAGATCGGTCTGGTCACGCACGGCAACGACCTCGCCCTCGGCCTGCACGGCAACCTGGGCATTCCGGGCATGGACGTCGATTACGAAGTGTCCATTTCCCGCACACTCAATCACTATCTGGAGGCCTGACCTTGATCGGACTCGTGCTCATTACCCACGGAACTCTGTCCCAGGTGCTCGTCGAGACTGTGAGCATGATCATGGGCCCTCAGACCGACCTCACGGCCATCACCTTTTCGGCCCGTGAATCGGTCGAAACCCTGCGTCAGAAAGCCCTTGACGCGATCGCCCCCTACCGCGAGAACGGCTGTCTCGTCATGACGGACGTGCTCGGCGGAAGCGCCACCAACATCTGCGTCGAGCTTCTGAAAACCGACAACATCCGCGTCCTCACCGGCGTGAATCTCCCGATGGTCATGGAGGCGGCGAACCACCGCAATACGACCGACGTCACCGCCCTCGCCCAGCGCTCCCGCGACGGGGCGATGCGCGGCATCATCGATCTCAAGGCATTCTACGAAGAGCGCATGGCGAAAAAGAAAGCCCCAACCGCATGAACAGACCGGTTCATTTTCTCAGAATCGACGACCGGCTGATTCACGGCCAGGTGATCGTCGGCTGGCTTCCCACCCTCGGTTCGACCCATATCATGATCGTGAACGACCGCATCGCGGCTGACGGCGTGCGCCAGGAGATGATGGGGCTGAGCGTTCCCCAGACCGTCACCCTCCAGTTCTGCTCGACCCGTGACACGAACGCGATCGGTGCCGCGGTCATGGAAACCCTTGTCCTGGTCGCGTCGCCGCGCGATGCGTGGTTCTGCCTCCAGGCCGGGCTCACCCCCTCGGTCATCAACGTCGGCGGGCTCCATGCGCGTCCCGGCAAGACCGAACTACGCGAGGCGCTTCACGTCGATGACGACGACCGTACCCATTTCGACCTGATCATGAAGGCCGGCCCCATGCCGGTTTTCCAGCCCACTCCCCAGAACGACCCCCTGCCGCTGGGCGAGATTCTCTAAAGCGAGGATATTCATGGCTTCCGTCACATTCACGAAGATCGTCAAAACCTACGAAGGGGCGTCGTCGCCGACCGTCAAGGGCATCGACCTCCACATCAACGACCGAGAGTTCGTCGTTCTCGTCGGGCCCTCGGGCTGCGGCAAATCGACCAGCCTGCGCATGATCGCCGGCCTCGAAGACATCACAGACGGCGAGCTCAAAATCGGCGACGTCGTGGTGAATAACCTTCCGCCGAAGGATCGTGACATCGCGATGGTGTTCCAGAACTACGCCCTGTACCCGCACATGAACGTGGCGGACAACATGGCGTTCGGCCTCCGCCTGCGCAACCTGCCGGAAGCCGAGATCCAGAAGCGCGTGAACGATGCCGCCACCATTCTTGGCCTCGAGACCTACCTCGAGCGGCTTCCGAAGCAGCTTTCTGGCGGTCAGCGTCAGCGCGTCGCCCTCGGCCGCGCGATCGTCCGCGAGCCCAAGGTGTTCCTCATGGACGAGCCGCTCTCGAACCTCGATGCGAAGCTCCGCGTGCAGATGCGCGCCGAGATCAAGAAGCTCCACCAGCGGCTGATGACCACGTTCGTCTACGTGACGCACGACCAGGTCGAGGCCATGACGATGGCCGACCGCATCGTCCTGCTGCACAACGGCGTGATCCAGCAGTATGACATCCCCGACGTGATCTACAGCCGGCCGGCGAACACGTTCGTCGCCACTTTCATCGGCTCGCCGCCGATGAACGTTCTCAAGGTCACCCGCACCGCCAAGGGCATGGATCTGCAGGCCAAAGAAGGCAACGGCGCGGCAGCCTGGGAAATGAACCTCGCTTCCAGCTTCAAGGGAATCGGCGACGCGAACGACCTGCTGCTCGGCATCAGGCCCGAGCACATCCTGATCGGCGACAAGGCCGCAGGCATCCCGACGCTCCAGGTGCCCGCCCGCGTCGATCTGATCGAACCGATGGGCGCCGAAACCTATCTGTATCTGCAGGCGCACGGCCACAATCTGATCGCCCGCGTCGACCCGTCGACGCATGCGGAAGTCGGCCAGACCGTGACGGCCCATATCCCGCAGGCGCGCTTCCACCTGTTCGACGAAAAGAGCACCAACCGGATCCCGCGCCAGAACGAGGCATGATGAGTCTTTCCGAAAGCCGGGCAATTACGCCCGGCTTCGTTGCCGCCGCCGGCCGCCGAGGCCAGGCGGCGGCGCTGTTGTGCCTGACCCTGCTCTTCGCGGCCCTCTTCGCCGTCGGCTGCGGGGATACGGGAAAAAAGAGCGCCTCCGACACCCCGGTCGTTCCCGGCCTCGGAAAGGCCCGCCTGAAGTTCTGGAACACGATGAACCAGGCGGAGTGCGAGGCCTTCGCCGGCGTCCTGACCGAGTTCAAGCTCAAATATCCCGACATCGCCATCGACGTCGAGAACGTCCCGTTCAGCCAGGCCCGCGCGAAATACGAACAGGCGGTCAAGTCGGGCACCGCCCCGGACGTCTTCCGTTCCGACCGGTTCTGGCTCAAGGATTTCGCGAAACAGCGCCTCATCGAGGAGTTCAACACGACCGGCATGCAGGAGGAGCTCGAAGACCTGCTCCCGATCGCGCGCAACGTCGTCAGCATCGACGGCAGAACATGGGGAATTCCGCACACGATGGACTGCCTCGCCCTCTTCTACAACAAGGCTCATTTTAAAGATGCCAATATAGAACGACCGCCCGAGGACTTCGACGGGTTCCGCGATACCGCGCGAAAACTCACCGATCCGGGGAAAGGGCGTTACGGCTTCTTTCTCCATCCGGAAGGCTGGTGGTTCGAGCCGTTCCTCTTCGGGTTCGGCGGCCGCTACGTCGATGACGCGGGCAACCTGACCATCAACTCCGACCAGACACTGAAGGCGCTCCACTACCTGATCGACCTGAAGGAGGTCGACAAGGCCGTTCCGCCTGTGAACGTGCGCAACGACGCGTATTCGATCATGATGCAGGGTTTCAAATCCGGCCAGATCAGCATGATCCTGAACGGCCCCTGGGCCATTCGCGACATACTGGCCGGCCAGGAATTCAAGGAAAAAGCGGAGAATCTCGGGGTCGCCCCGCTTCCGCACGGCCCCTTCGCCCGGCACAGCCCGGTCGGCTGTCAGAGCCTGGTCGTCGGCAAAGGCAGTAAACATCGGCCCGAGGCCCAGGCGTTCATCCGGTTCTGCTGCTCGCCCGAGGCGCTGGCGATTTTCGTCAAACGCACCTACGGCCTTCCCGCCCGTCGGGCCCTTTTCACCGACCCTGAAGTCAAGAACGACCCGTTCCTCTCGCCTTTCATCCTCCAGCTGCAGATGCTGAAAAATACGGAATACCAGCCCCGCAACGGGAGCATCTACGGCCCGATCGGCGACCATCTGTCGCTCGTTATCAACGGCGATGTCACGCCTGAAGATGCGGTTCGAGACATGGAGGCGGTGCTGAAGAGGCCTCACTGAACCCATGCCGAACGACCATCTGACATCATCCCTTCTGATCGGGCTCATCGGCGGCGTCGTCGATCTCGACTCGACCGCGACCTGGCAGTTCATGATCTCCCAGCCCATCGTCGCGGCCCCTCTGACCGGCTTGTTCCTGGGCGCCCTTGTTGGCCAGGAAGCCGCCGGCCTGAAGCTCGGCCTCATGATCGGAACGATCCTCCAGCTCCTCTGGATCGAACAGCTCCCGCTCGGCATGAACGTTCCCCCCGACGCAGCGCTGGCGTCCGTGCTTTCCGTCGCCCTGGGGTTCCTCGCCGGCCGCGACTTCGACACCTACGTCGAGCGTGAAGTGTGCAACACCGTCGCGCTGCTGGTCGCCGTCGCGCTCGGCCTGCTCGGGCGCGCCCTCGACCGCGGCATCCGAAGGCTCAATACGCGCATGGAGAGCTGGGTGACGGCCCGCATTCACGCAAGCGATGCCACATGGGCTCTTCCGGTCGGTCATACGGTCGGGGGCCTGTATACCTTCGGGAAAGCCTTTCTCTTCTGCTTCATCGTCACCTGGCTCGGCGTCGAGCCCCTGCGCGCGTTCACCCGCTCGCTCAGCTTCGGGCAGAATACCGGATTCATCGTCATCCAGGGCCTGCTCCCCTCCGTCGGGTTCGCCGTCCTCGCAGGCATGTGCATCAAGGACCGGCAGGAACTGAGGTGGTTCATCGCCGGCATCGCCCTGTTCACGATCCTCCCGGCCAACATCTGGGCGGGCTGGCTCGCCGCGGCGCTGATCGTCGTCAGAACATACCGGACAGAACATGGTTCCCTCTGACACCTCGACAATCTCCCCTGAGCGGCGGAACGGAACGGCGTTCGGCAGGTTCATGCTGTTCAGGATCGCTTTCCGGAGCTTTTTCCTGCAGGCCTCCTGGAACTATCGCGGCATGATGAACATGGGCTTTTTGTATGCCCTGCAGCCCGCCCTCGACGAACTGTATCCGGCCGGCCCCGCGCGCAAGGCGGCGTATGAACGGCATCTCGAGTATTTCAATACTAACCCCTATTTTTCTTCCCTCGTGATGGGAGTCGTCCTGTCGCTCGAAGAACGGCTCGCCCGTGGTGAGATCGACGCCGAGATCATCCATGACACGAAGGAAGGTCTGATGACGGCCTGCGCCGCCGTCGGCGACGGCTTCTTCTGGGACTCGTGGCGTCCCTTCGTCGCGGCGGCCGCCCTGACGCTGGCGTTCGGGAATTTTTTGCTTACCCCAATTCTCTTCCTGGTCGTGTATAATATGCCCCACTTGTATTTCCGATTCCGTGGGATATTCTGGGGGTACCAACTCGGCACTGACGTCATCAAGCTTCTCAAGACGTTCAACATCCAGCGCGCGCGGCTGGCGTTGCGGTATGCAACCATCGCCCTGCTCTGTTACCTCGTTCCGAACCATGTCAACTTGCATACGCCGTTCCTGCTGTCCAACCTGCCGCTCGAGTATTTCTACATCGGTGAAAAACTCGTGCAGGGAATCGGCGCCGCGTTGCTGGTCGGCTTGGCGGCAGCCGGATATCGCGCGAAGGTCGACGTGCTGATGATCTCTTTTCTGCTCATGGTCATGGCCCTGGTGCTTTACCACTGGGGAATTCTCATTTGAAGGGTCCGAGATGAAGCGCAAGGAAGTCGAGATAAAGAACAAGTTCGGACTGCATGCCCGGCCGGCATCGATGCTGGTGAAGCTGGCAACCACCTTCGAGTCCGAGCTCCAGCTAGTGAAGGATGACACCGAGGTCAATGCCAAAAGCATTCTCGGCGTCATGATGCTGGCGGCCGGGCCGGGCCACACCGTCACGATCATTGCCGACGGCGCCGACGAGGAGGCCGCGGTCGAAGCGATCAAGGCCCTGATCGACAGCCGTTTCGGCGAAGAAGAGGCCTGATCAGGTCCATGAGCGAACCCAGGTCGCCTGTCCAACTGTCCGGCATCACGGGCTCCGTCGGCGTCTGCTATGCACGCGCCTACGTGTACCGGCGGCGGATCGAGGTCGTGAAGACCCTCATTCCGCCCGAGCGTCTCGAGAGCGAGCTCGAGCGTCTCGAAGCCGCGGCGGCCCTTACCCGCCGCGACATCCTCGCCGCCCAGAAGGAAGCGTTGGAGAAACACGGCGAGAAGTACGCCGCTATTTTCGAATCCCATCTCCTGATGCTGACCGACCCCCAGTTCAAGCCGCAGATGGTGCGCCGGCTCAAGGCCGAAAAGGTGAACGTCGAGAGCATCGTCCGCGAAACCGTCGACGCTCTCCAGGCGGCGTTTTCCGCCATCGAGGACACATATCTCCGCGAGCGGGCAATCGACATCAAGGATGTCGGCGACCGGCTGCTCCGCCATCTGATGGGCCTCGAGGGTCCGGCAAGGGAGATCGGCGACGAGCCGTTCGTGCTGATCGCGAACGAAGTGACGCCTTCCGAACTGCTCGATTTCGCCAAGGGGAAACTGCGCGGCGTCTGCCTCGAGTCCGGCGGTGCAACCTCGCACGCGGCGATTCTCGCCGGAGCCCTGGGCATTCCCTCGGTGTTCGGTCTGGTGGACCTGGCCCGCGTTGCACATACCGGAGACTATATACTTGTAGATACACGTCACGATGGAAGCGTGACACTTCACCCCGATTCCGCGATGATCTCCTCGATCGCACCGGCGGAACCCGAAGCAGCCCCTGAAAAACCGTCCGAGGTGAACGGCGAGACGACCCGCGACGGCGTCAGGCTGGCGCTGGGCGCGAACATCGCCCGAACCGAGGAGCTCGCGGTGATGAAAAGTCGCGGCATCAACCGGATCGGCCTGTTCCGGAGCGAGTTTCTGTTCATGGAGAGCATGGACTTGCCATCCGAAGGATTCCAGGAATCCATCTACCGCCAGGTGCTCGACGCGGCGCCGGACATGACCGTTCTGCGCACGATGGACATCGGCTCCGACAAGCCCGTCAAATACCTTCCCTTTTCCCATGAAGTGAATCCAGCCATGGGGTTCCGCTCGATCCGCTTCCTCCTCTCAAGGCCCGACGTGCTCGAGCCGCAGCTGCGCGCGATGGTCCGCGCCGGCGACGGCCGCAACTGCCGCATCATCTTCCCGATGGTCTCGGCGCCCGAAGAGCTCGAATCGATCGCAACTGTCTGGAACCGCGTGCTGGATCAGGTCTCTCCGTCGAAACCGCCGGAATGGGGCATCATGGTCGAGGTGCCGTCGGCGATGTTCATGATGGAGCACATCGCCCGGCATACGCGGTACATCAGCATCGGCACGAACGACCTGCTGCAATTCTTCTACGGAATCGACCGCACGAACGAGCGGCTCACCCGGTTGGCGTCTCCTCTCTGCAACCCCTTCCTCAGACTCCTCTTTTACTGCGTCGCCGCCGCCCGCGGCGAGGGAATCAAGGTCGGCATCTGCGGCGAGATGGCCGCCGATCCGGCCGGTTTCATGACGCTCGCAGGCATCGGCATCGAGGAGATGAGCATGCGACCGGCGGCGGTCACGACGATGCGCCGTATCATACCGCATATAATATTAAGAAGTGTAATACTATTCGTCCAGGAGATACTCGCCGAGGGGCGACAGATGGATCTTGCGGCCGAATACGCACGCATGTTTCCGGATATAGGCGAACTGGTGGTCAGCCCGGGAGGATGAATCCCGGTTCGCGTTCCGGTCCTGCATTGCCGGCAGGAGGCCGCCGCGAGAAAATGCTTTTCATGGTCTGAACGGATTGGTAGAATACTCGGAAGATCCCGGTGCGGGGTCAAGAAAAGACGGAGGTCGATATGCAGTGTCCCGGCTGCGGGTTTGAAAACGAAAATGACAACAAATTCTGCAATATGTGCGGAATGTCCCTGCCGACTAGCGGCGGT
>JAKJFL010000698.1:0-2117 GCA_022704935.1 Candidatus Rifleibacteriota bacterium | reverse complement strand
ACTACGAGACGTTCGTCTCTCAGCCGCTCCTGATCACGAAGGTCGCCTATGACGCGGGCGTCATCCAGATGAACCCGCTCAAGGTTGAAGTTTCCGGAACTCTCCGAAACGTTCCCGGATACATTCTCGATGCGAACACGGCCTTCTCCGGCGTCATCTGGGCCGAGTCGGCCGGCCGGGTCGTCGCCACCGCGACCGCGGGCACCGGCGGCACGACGTTCCAGGGAACCGTCGTCTACTCGCTTCCGAACATCCCCGTCACCGCCGGAAGTGTTGCGGTCAAGATGAAGATCCGCGGCTACGACACGATCACGATCAACCCTTCGGTGAGCCTGCCCAGCCAGAGGCCCGGCGGCACCATCGGCGGCATCGACATCGACTTCAACAACATCGAGCCGATCACCCGCGATGTCCGCATCGTCGTGCGCGGTTCCGCTCCGTCCGGACAAAATGAGCCTTCGACGCTCGAAAACGGGGAAATCGTTCGCGTCTACATCAAGCAGGGCGGCAAGGATATCGTTCCCTATGTCGACGTCGTCGGAAGCAACTACCTCGCGGAAGCCTACTTCAGCGGCGTCATCACCGGCTACGAGCTCGACATCCTCGCGGTCAACATGAGCCGCGGGTATATCAAGGGCGAGCTCACAAAGCTCAAGGTGCCCGAAGACGGCAACTCCGTCTATACCTCCGAACTCCAGCTGCAAAAATAACAATCGCGCCCAAAAACGAATCCCGCGGGGCTCTCCCCGCGGGATTCGCTTTTGGGCGGATTTCTCGCTTCAACCTTCCGCGAGCAGATCGTCGGCGTACATCGCGGCATCGCTGTCGGGATAGCGGGTCTTGATGATGTCGACGTGGCGGCGCACCTGATCCATCCGGCCGGCCTGTTTGGCGATGAGGGCGAGATTGTAATGCGCGTTGTCGGCGAGATCGCTGTCGGGAAACGTCTCGATCAGCTCGAGAAAAATCTTCTCGGCTTCGTCCATCTTCTTCTCTTTCAGCGCCGACTTGCCGCGGAAGTAACATTCATCGGCCGTTTCGCCGGGTCCCTGGCCCATTTGCCGCAGGAGTTCGGTCTTTTCATCCTCGGCGAAGTAGGCGGCATCACTCGACGGATAATGAACCAGGAGGTAATCCAGCCATTCGAGGGCCTTCACCGGGTGGTCCCGGCGCATGTAGATCTTGGCGATATTATAGCATGCGTTATCGGCAAGATCACTCGTCGGGTGTTCCCGGAGGAAATCACGGAACAGGTCTTCCGCCATGTCGATGTCTCCGGATTTGAATCGGTCCATCGCCTCCTTGATCTTTTCCTTTTCGGTCGGCTGGCTGGTCATCGCTTTTCCTCCCTGGCCATGTATTTTGCGAGAAACTCGCTTTTGAGCTGCTGGAACGTTCCGTTCGCGAGAGCCGCGCGGATCTTCCCCATAAGGGTAATCATGAACGTGATATTGTGCAAACTCGCCATTCGCAGGGCGAGAATCTCCTTCGCCTTGAAGAGGTGGCGCAGATATCCGCGGGAAAAGGTCTTGCAAGCCTGGCATGCGCATTCCGCGTCGATCGGCTCATCGGATTTCCGCCAGGCGAGACCGGTCAGATCGATGCGTCCCGTCGGGGTGAACACCGCCCCGTGGCGGGCTATGCGGGTCGGCATGACGCAGTCGAACATGTCTATTCCGCGTTCGACGCCGAACAACAGGTCTTCGGGGCTGCCAACGCCCATAAGATAGCGAGGCAGATGTTTCGGCATATGCGGCATCATCCCGTCGAGCGTGTCGATCATCAGGGGTTTTGGTTCCCCCACCGAAAGGCCGCCGACGGCCAGACCGTCGAAGCCGATTCCGGCGGTCCGTTCGATCGATTCTTTCCGGAGATTGAGATAGGTCGAGCCCTGAACGATGCCGAACAGGGCCTGTCCGTTGCGCCCCTCGGGGTGATCGGCTCGGCACCGTTTCGCCCATCGCGCCGAGCGTTCCATCGCTTCGCGCGCAAGCGCCTCGTCCGCCGGCCAGGGACAACACTCGTCGAACACCATCATGATCTCGGCCCCGATCGAGCGCTGGATGCGCATCGACTCCTCGGGCGTCAGCCACAGTTTCGCGCCGTCGAGGTGCGAC
>JAKJFL010000079.1:0-10149 GCA_022704935.1 Candidatus Rifleibacteriota bacterium | reverse complement strand
ACACGGCCCGCCTCCAGGAAGCCATGACGATGCTGGCCTGGAAGGAACTGACCGCGACGGAGACGGACTCTCTCGTTCTCGCCCCGCGCGAGCCGACGCTGCTTACCGACCCAGCATCACCGGCGCGACTTGTCCAGTCTTTGGCGTTCCTTCTCCATTTCTTCATTCCGATTGCCTTCTTCTTCCTTTTCGTCGCCGGAATAACGGTGTTCGAAAGCGTGCGAGAAGAGGGTCAGGCTGAGCCGGGGAGAACGGGAGCCTGAACCGGTTCGAAGCATGTCATCAGGTTCGATGAGGCCACGCTCCGGCGCCGGCGCAATTCCGAGCTGGCTTGGGTGGTATATGTTCCTCCTCCCCCTCGGAATCCCGATTTTCACGTATCTGGTTCCGGCCGACTTTTGTATACTTGTCGGTATGGCATGCTCGATCGCCGCTCTGTGGGCTGGTCGGCAGGACGGAGCCGGCCCGGCGGCGGAGCGTCTTGTCCCGAGACCCGGCGGGTTTGCCCCGGCGGCATCCTTCCTGATCGCATGGATCGGCTTTTCTTGCCTTGGCGTGCTGATTCCCGACCATCCTGACTTCTTCGCCTTCGACTTCGGCTCGACCATCTGGGTTCTTCTCAGCGCCTTGTGCATCGG
Source organism: Candidatus Rifleibacteriota bacterium (assembly GCA_022704935.1). Lineage (GTDB taxonomy): Bacteria > Muiribacteriota > Ozemobacteria > Ozemobacterales > Ozemobacteraceae > MWAR01. The sequence continues at coordinate 9,511 of JAKJFL010000079.1, read as the reverse complement.
CTATGGGCTGACCGACGGCGATGACGCGGATCGGGCGGTTCGTGAGCTGAACAAGCTGTTCCTTCCCATTCTCGTTTTCTGCATCGCAGGCCTTGCCACCCACTGGATGGGTCTCGATGCATGGACCGGTGATGTGTTTTCCTTCAGGCTGTATCTGCCGTTCCGATTCCCGATTCTTCTGGGCGCCTATCTCGTGACCGCATATCCCTTCGCCGTCATCTGGGCCGGCCTTCCCTTCAAACGTCGGCTTGTTCACGAGATGCTGTATCTGACCGTCATCTCTGGAATCGGTGCGCGAAGCTGCATGATCGTCGCGATCGGGCAGGTCGTCTGGACGGAGTGGAACGCGGTGCAGGACAGTCCGGCTCGGTTGCCGCGGTGGCTGAGATTCGGCGTGTTCCTCACGGCCGCCTGCTCAGCCGGTCTGGTGCTTTCGACCGAGTTCACGTTTCAGCGCTCCTTCGGCGTCTCGGGCGTCGAAGCGTTCGCCAAGGACATGCCCCGTGAGCGGCAGTATGAGCGTGCTTTCGACCATCTCCCCGACTGGACCACCGGAATCGGTCTCGGATGTTTCAAAGGCCGTTATGGAGAAGAGTTGCACAATACCCCAGTCAATCTTCTCGTGGAAACGGGCATCGGCGGCGTTCTTGCCGCGCACGCGGGGGTGCTGGCGGTGTTTCTACCGCTGATCCGGAGATTCCGCCGAATGGCCGAGCCCTGGAAAACCCGTGTGAACGCCCTGTTTTGCGCCGGTGCCGGCATGTATGTGCTCGGGCTGTTCCACAACCTTCTGCGGAACCGCTATGTCTGGCTTGTCCTGGCCCTTTCCGTCGCGACGTCACGTGCCGTGACGGCATCCCGAAAGCCCGGGCCACCCTGCTGAAGATCGCGAGGGTTGCGCCTCTCGGGTTCGGAATCCTGGGAGGGCGGGATTTACGGAGCCTGAACCGCCGGGATGGAATACGTCCAGGTGCGGCTGACGAGTTGCGGATTGCCGGCCTGGAGCCATGCCTTGACCCGATAGGTTTTTCCGGCTTCGACAGGCTTGTTCAGCCCGAAGCGGATCTGACGCCCCTGTGACGCGCTCAGCCCCTTCGCCTGTGACACCATGCCGCTCGAAACGACCTTCTCACCCTCGAACACCTTGACCGTCACCGAAAAACGCGCCCAGTCGGCGACGCCGTTGTTCTTCAGGTTCAGCGTCACGTCACGCCCGGTGAGCTGAAAATCGGCCCACTCGACGGCCGGTTTGTTCGCGAAAGCGACGTTGAAAAACAGGGAAATGCCGCAGAGAGCAACGGCCGTCCAGATAATCATACGGTTCATATCATGCACCTTCCAGATGATTCACCACCAGACATGGAGGCAACAAGGGGTGTTCCCGGTGCCATCGCGATGCGCCCATACCCCAAACGGCCGTAGGGACGGGTTTCAACCCCGCCCTTCGTCGCGCACCAACGTGGGTCCGATTCGAGCATGCCGGAACACGAAGAATCCAGAGAAATGGGGACATGTCGAAAGAAAAATGGCTTCAATGCATGGTCATACATAATATATTTATTCATACATTATTTTCCAAGCGTGCGGACAAACGACGTGAACAGGTTGCGCGACACCTCGTCGCCCGAGAGGGTTTCTTCGGGATGCCACTGGACGCCTATGGCGACCCACGCCGGATCGGCGCTTTCGACGACCTCGACGAGGCCGTCGGCGGTTCGACCGGTCGCTTTCAGTGCGGCAGAAAGCCGGTTTGCGGCCTGGTGATGAAACGAGTTCGTGAACGCCTCCGGACAGCCGGCCCAGTGCCGGATAAGCGAGTCTTCATCGAACGACACGCGGTGGCTCGTCGCCCAGCGCGGGGCCTGCTGCGAGTGCTGCATCTGCGTCACGCCGGCGATGTCCTGGTGCAGGCTGCCGCCGAGCGCGACGACGAGCACCTGGAGCCCCCGGCAGATGCCGAGCACGGGAATGCGCAGTTGCCGGCATCGGCGCGTCAGTTCGAGTTCGTACGCGTCGCGAAGGGGATTCACGCCGCCCAGTCGCGAACTCGGCTCTTCGCCCATCCAGCGCGGGTCGATGTCCTCCCCGCCCGGTAGGAGAACGCCGTCGACGAGGTCGAGATACCTTTCGAACGTCCGTGCGTCTTCCGTTGGGGGCAGGAGAATCACGTCGGCCCCGCACCGCTGAAGGGCGCCGAAATACTTTCGCGTGCAGTAGGTGCGCATCCGCATCTCGTTGTCGCGGACGGCGGTATCGCAGTAGGCCATGCCCACGAGAGGACGCTTCCCGCTCATGCCCAGTTTCCTTTCCGGCCCGGATCGAACACGTCACGGAGTTCGTCGCCGAGCACGTTGAACACGATGACCGTCAGCGCGATGCACAGGCCCGGCCAGAGGGAAAGCGCCGGCTTGATCCAGAGGTAATCCTTGCCCATCGAGACCATGCCGCCCCAGGTGGGCAGGGACGGATCGGCGCCGAGACCCAGGAAGCTCAGGCTTGCCTCGGAAAGGATCGCCGTCGCCATTCCCATCGCGAAGATCACCGTCACCAGCGGAAGACAGTTTGGAAGAATATGTGTAAGTATAATTCTGATGTCGCTCGCACCCATTGCCCGGGAGGCGAGCACGAACTCGGCGCTTCGGAGTTCCATGGCGGCGCTTCGGATGATGCGGGCCGTTTCGGCCCAGCCGACGATGGCGATGGCGAGGATGACGGTCGTCAGCCCGTGCCCGAGCACCATCGAGATGGCGATCGCCAGGAGCAGGCTGGGAAACGCGAGGAAGATGTCCACGGTTCGCATCAGCACCCAGTCGAGCCAGCCCCCGTAATACCCCGCCGCGAGGCCGATGCCCAGGCCGATGAGCAGGGCCGCGAAGCGCGCCGCGAAGCCGATCATCAGCGAGAGTCTGGCGCCATGGATCAACCGCGACCAGATGCACTGGCCGAGCTGGTCACAGCCGAGCGGGTAGCCGGCGGGCGACTGGAGACGGCGTATGGGGTCCGTTTCCATCGGGTCGTGCGGCGCCAGCACCGGCGCGAACAGCGCGACGCCGAACAGCAGGAGAATCACGGCAATGCAGAACCAGCCTGCCGGAGTGAACCGCTGGAGCGTTCGGATCATGCCTTGCCGCTCGCCATCTCTTCGCGAATTCGCGGATTGATCCAGGCGTAGGCAAGGTCGATCAGCAGATTGCCGAACACGAAGATCAACGCCGAAAACAGCACCACGCCCTGAATGACGGGGTAGTCACGCTTCAGGATCGCGTCCATGGCGAACCGTCCCAGGCCGGGCACCTCGAAGATCGTCTCGACGATGACCGAGCCGTTCAGAAAGCTCGAAAAGTCGAGCGCGACGACGGTGATGATCGGAATCAGCGCGTTTGCCAGCGCATGGCGAACGAGAATGCGCGCGGGCGAAAGGCCCTTGGCGCGGGCCGTTCTGATGTAATCCTGGTTCAGCACCTCGATCAGACTGCTTCGCACGATGCGGGCCAGGAACGCGCCCGATCGCACGCCGAGCGTGAACGCCGGCAGCATCATCGGCCACAGAGACTGCTCCGCCCCGAACGCCGAGGTCGGGAACCATTTGAGTTTGCCGGCGAAGACATACAACAGGATCAGCCCCGACAGAAAGACGGGCACGCTGATGCCGGTCACGGCGAACAGCGTCGTCATGCGATCGACCATGCCCCCTCGATGCGTGGCGCTGATGATGCCGGCGGCGAGCCCGATCAGGATCGAGAACGCCATCGCCATCATGGCCAATTTCAGGGTATACGGCAGTTTTTCGAGAATCGAATCGAGCACGGGCCGGTCGTTCACGACCGACGTGCCGAGATCTCCGCGCACCATGCGGCCGAGATATGTCACGAACCGCTCGGGAAGGGGCCGGTCGAGCCCCATCTCCTTCGAGATGCGGGCGATGTCCTCGGGCGAGGCCCGGGGCCCCGCGAGGGTGGCGGCCGGATCGCCCGGTACCAGATACAGCACGACGAACGCGATCAGCAGGATCCCGAAAATGACCGGGGCCGTGCCGACCAGCCGTCGCAGCGTGTATTCGAGCATGCGTGGGGTGACTACCTCGAGAGCTTCATGGTCAGACCCTTGTCGACCGAGAACAGCGGCGAAAAACTCATCGTCTCGACCTGCGGCCCGAGAATGTAGCTTTCGTTCGCATACCACAGATAAAGCCAGGGGGCTTCGTCCACGACGATCCGGTTCACTTCCTCGTAGGCGCGGGCGCGCTTGTCCGTATCCTGGATGCGCATCGCGGCGGTCAGCATCGAGTCGACGTTCTCGTTTTTATAGCGAGCTCTATTTCCACCGGAGCCCCAGTTCTTCGAATGGAACAGCGGGGTCAGGAAATTCTCGCCGTCCGGATAATCGCCGAACCAGCTCAGGTAGAACGACGTGGCTTCGCCCTTGTCGATCGAGTCCTTGAGGGCGCTCCACTCCATGGGACGAAGGTTCACGATCACGCCGTGCTTTTTCAGCTCGCCCTGGAGGAGGCGGGTGATTTCGAACGCCGCCTGGGAAGACTTTTGGAAGAGATCGAAGGTCAGCGGCCGCTTCCGCGAGTAGCCGGCTTCTTCCAGCAGCGCCAGGGCTTTCTTGGGATCATACGAATATCCAGTGAGTTTGTCTGACCAGCCCGAAATGCCGGGCGGAATGCTTCCCCGCGCCGGAACGCCGCGGCCCTGCAGGACGGCCTTGATGATCGCCTGCCGGTCGATCAGCATGTTCAGGGCCCGCCGCACGCGCACATCGTTGAATGGAGGCTTCTGGTTGTTGAACCCGACATACATGACGCTCATCGCCGGAACATCGTGGATCCGGCCGGCATACTCGGGTCTGCCCGAGAACCGCTCGTAGTTCGAGGGGTGAAGCTGGAGCAGGTCGAGATTGCCGCTCTCGAACTCCATCTCGGCTTTCAGACTTTCAGGAATGATGCGCAGTTCCAGCACCCCGACCTGGGGCTTCTGCCCGAAATATTCGGGAAACGCGGCGAGTCTGACATAGCTGTCGCGCTCGCGGCCGACCATCTGGAAAGGGCCGGTTCCGGCGGGTTTTTCGAAGAACCGCTTCGATGCGATCTCGGCCGCCGAACCCGAGGGCAGAATGTAGCACGATGGCATCGTGAGCAGGCTCAGGAAGGGCGAGAACGGTTCGGTAAGGGTGATCTTCACGGTCATAGCATCGGGGGCCGAAAGACCGGTGACGTTGCTGGCGATGCCCTGCAGGCGCTCCTTCGCGCCGAGGACCTTTTCCAGAACCCAGGTGCGGGGCGACGTGGTCGACGGATCGAGCAGCCGCTCGAAGCTGTAGAGCACGTCGGCCGAAGTGAGCGTCTGGCCGTTATGGAACTTCACGTTGGGGCGAAGCTTGAAGATGAACGTCGTGCCGTCACTCTGCGCTTCCCACGACTCGGCCAGGTCGCCGACCAGCTTCATCTGCTCGTCGTATCGCACGAGGCCGTTGTAGATCTTGGCCTGAACGCTGCTCTCGTTGACGTCTACACCCCTGGCGGGGTCGAGGTTGCCGGGTTCGCTCGTCAGGTAAGCACGGAATGTGCCGCCCGAGACGTTCGTCGAGGTGTCGCCGGGGTGGCTGGCGAGAATGCCGACGACGGCCAGCACGAGGCTTACTGCAACCGCGGAAAGCAGCAGACGTTTCATGACAATGCCCCTTATGTTCGGTGGAGTTCTCACCTACTCATCGGCCGATCCTGGCCGAAACCTGAATGCTGCCTGAACTTCTTCTCCGATGACCGTCAGGAGGGCGACGCTGGGTTTACCGCCGCCGCGCGGTTTCGTCGGGCTTCCCGGGTTCAGCACCCAGGGGGTCGTGTGGGTTCTGAACTCGGCCCTGTGCGTATGGCCGTGAATGATGCCGCGAACGCCCGTCATCAGGCTGCGAAGGGCGTCGTCCGGTCGGTGCGCCATCAGAATGAGGCCGTAACCGGGAACGGGGATCGCGCGCGTGATCGGCAGGGCGGGCAGATCGACGTCGCAGTTTCCCCTGACGGCCTGAACAGGCGCGATCGCCTCGAGTTCCAGCAGAAGCCCGTCCGACTCGATGTCGCCGGCATGCAGAATCAGGTCGACTCCGGCGAACGCCTCGCCGATCCAGTCCGGCAGGCCGGCCCCGATCGGAGGCCCGAGATGGGTGTCGGAGATGATTCCCAGCAACACGATTCCCGCTCCTGAAACGAAGTGTCGAGAGAGAAACTTGACATCGCCCCGTTCGATGCATACATTCGACGATGACGACCGGATTCGAGGGTCGCCAGCATACACCGCCCGTCGCAGAGGAGCAACCCCATGGAGACCTTCAAAAGGCGCCTGATGGCCGCGTTCGTCGATTGCGTCTGTGTGGGCGCCGCTAGTATGTTCGTGATGCTTCCCCTGGCCTTCCTCCCGCTTCCCGGAATCGTCATCAACCTGCTGGTCATCCTCGTCATGGCGTTTTTCGGCTTCGTCATGCTGATGAAAGACTCGCCGTACCGCATCGCGGACCTGCTCGACAGGCAGTCTCCGGGGAAAAAAGTCATGGGGATCCGTGTCTGGGCGGCAAACAAGTCCGACCCCATCTCCGGCGAACAGTCTATCAAACGAAACCTCGTGTTCGCGGTTCCCTACCTCTGGCTGGTTATCGTCATGGCCATGCGGCTCATTCCGATCGAATTCATCCGGAACATTCTCATCTATACTTGTTCCGGGCTCGGCTTCCTGGGCGTTCTCGCGGCGTTCGGCTTCGAGATTTTCATGATGTCGAAAGACCCCGAAGGCCGGCGCTGGGGAGACAAAAAAGCCGATACGATCGTCCTGATGGATTGAGGTTTCCGGTCAGGCCCGCTTCAGCGTGACGATTCGCCGGGCGGTCAGCCATTCCATAAAAAGAATTCCCGTCATCGATCCGACGACATCGATCATCCAGTCGATCGCTTCACAACTGCGGAGTGGAACGAACGATTGGTGAATCTCATCACTGATCGCATACAGCGCACAGAACGCCAGGCTTGCGTGAAACCGCCTGAACCGGTCGGGAAGGGGCCTGCCGAGCCAGACGACCGCCCATGCCAGCGTGCCGAGGCCGGCATACTCGATGAAATGCGGAATCCCGCCCGTCGGCAGCAGCAACTCCTCCGTTGGCCTTGACCGCGATGAAATGAAAAAAATGACGGCGCAGTAGCAGACCGTCATCAAAACAGCCTGCCCCCGTGAAAGCCTGAACTTCATTCCCCGCTTCATTACGACTACGCTCTTTTCCAACGATGCCGGAGAGGGTATCATACCAAAACCGACATGAACAGAAACCACCTGCTCCTGATCGGCATGGTGCTGCTCACCCTGCCGCTGCTCTGGCTTTTCGTGCCCGAGCAGAAGCCCGGCACGATCAGTTCGCTCGACGGCGTCACGCTTTCCAATATCAACGGCCAGAAATTCAAGCTCTCGGGAATGATGTCCGGCAAGAAGCTCCTGCTCGTCTTCTGGTCGATCACCTGCGGGACCTGCATCGAAGAGATTCCTTTCGTCATCAGACTGCACGAGAAGCTCGGCGGCAGGCTCTCGGTCATAGGCGTCCATCCGCCCGGCTACCCGCTCTCGAAAATACAGAAGTTCGTCAGGAAATTCCCGCAGCCGATTCCCTACATGCTCGCGATCGACGATTCGATGCAGCTGAGCCGTGCGTATGAAGTCACCGTCCTGCCGAAGATGGTGCTGCTCGACATGCGCGGCAACGTCCTCTACAGCCATATCGGCTACGATACATCCATGGAGGCCGAGATCGAACATGCCGTCACTTCGAAACTCTGAGCGGAACGCCACGGCGCGAACCTGTGCCCGTGCGGTTCTCATTCTCTCATTCCTGCTTCTCGGCGCGCCCGTTTCCCGGGCAGACCAGTCCGCGACCGGAACGTTCGTGGTTGCCGGCCGGAAGGCCCCCGTTCTGACCCTCGAACGACTGGACGGCGGCGATATGACGTTTCCCGAGCGTGGTCGCTGGACCATCGTTTTCTTCTGGTCGCTCTTCTGCCACGTCTGCATCGAGGAGCTGCCGATGCTCGCCGAGGAGGTGGCGGCGTTGCCGCGGGATGCCGTGCAGGCCGTGTTCGTCTCGATCGATACGGCGCGAATGAAAAAGGGCCTCGGGAACTTTCTGAAGAAACGGAACCTCGACATCTGCGTCGCTCTCGACCGGATCGTCGCCTCGGCCAGTTACGAAGCCGCCGATGCCTGGGGCGTGAAACCGACGCCGGCCGTCTTTCTCGTGAACCGTGAGGGGGTCGTGACCTACTCGTGCGAAGGCCCCTTCGACCCGGAAAAACTCTTCGGACCTCTTCGGACCGCCCTGAAAGCGTCGTCCTCCTGTTCGGTGGCGTCGGACGAGACAGTCGTTGTGGAAACGGTGTCCCTGACAGCTTCCGCACCCGTTCCGGCGGCCGGGGCGGCGTCTTCCGTCGTTCAGCCCTGAGTCCGGAATGGAGCAGCGCATGGAAGGATTCGTTCAGGTATCCAGAACAGCCGTCTGGGCGACGGCCGTTCTTTTTGCTCTCGTGACCGGCGTTCTGATGCTCGTTATGCTGAATCTAGATCTCGACGAGCTGCTTGGCGCCGGCAACCTCGTGATGAAGGTCGGTGGAACGGCCGTCTCGCGCGCCGACTTTGCCGAACTCAAGCACCTTTCCGGGCCGAAAACCGAAAAGATCGGCGACGCGGCGTTCGCCGAGGAACTGCTTGAAACCCTTCTTCTCGCCGAGGCCGGACGACGGCTTCGCCTCGACAGGCAGACCGATTTCGTCAGCCGCGTTCAGGCGTTCGACCGCGCGATCGCCGCGGCATCGGGGCCGATCGACCTCTCGAGGTCGCTCTTCCTCCTCGATGAATTGGCCCGCAGAACTCGGGCGGGAGTTCTCGAGGCCGCCGATGCCGAGCTTCTTGCGGATCCCGACGATATCGGGCAGCCTGCCTCCGGAACCCCGGAAGAAGCGGGGCCTGCGAGACTGCACCTTAAAACCATCCTGGCCGCGAATGAAACGTCGGCTGAATCCGTGCTGACGGACGCGGCCGACGGCGTCCCGTTCGCCGTGCTGAACGCGAGCTGGTCTCGCTCTCCCTATGCCGCGACCGGCGGCGACCTGGGCTGGGTCGGACCGGAAGACCTCCCGCCGGGAATCTACGAACGGTGCGAGAGCACGCCGGTCGGCTCGCTCACTCGTGCGTTTTCCGACGGGAACGGCGTTCATCTCTTCCTCGTCGAGGCGAAGCCGGTTGCCTCCCCGGGACAGGAAGACCGCCGCCGTCTCGGCAGAATCCGTGCCGAGCGCCGTCAGCGTGCACTCGACCGGTTCATGGAAAACGCGAAGGCGAATATCCCCTGGTTCGTCCATCCCTCTCTGCGACGACCGTGAAGAATGATTATATCTAGGAGTATTGTATGAGGAATGTCTCCAGGACGCATTATCTCGTGCTTCCCTCGTATCAGATTCGCCTGGTCGCGTTTCTGGTTT
>JAKJFL010000078.1:0-10155 GCA_022704935.1 Candidatus Rifleibacteriota bacterium | reverse complement strand
GAACCCTGTCTGCAGTGCGCCGCCGTAGCCAAGATTTATCGGTAATGATATACAATGTACGCCGGCTTTTTCCGCAATGGAAACCGTCGCATCGGTCGACCCGTCGCTCACGACGACAACATCTGCGCCGCCGGGCAGGGTATCTGCAAGGGATCTCAGCGTTGCCGGAAGCCTGTGCTCCTCGTTGAACGCCGGAATGCATATCAGGACACGCCGCAAAGGCGCCGGACCAGCGCGTTCAAGAGATTCGCGCGGGGGGTGGGGTCGCGATTTGTGCCGTCCGGGCGGCGGACGTCGTGTCGGGAAGCCTGAGGGGGGCTGGACAGGGATCATTTCATCTGCTGGACGATCGAGAAGAGGGGCATGAAGACCGACAGGGCGATGCCGCCGATGACGATGCCCATGAAGACGGTGAGGATCGGGGTGAGGGCGCTGGTGAGTCCTTCGAGCGCCTCGGAGGTCTCCTGGTCGTAAAAGTCGGCGACCTTCTCGAGCATCTTGTCGAGATTGCCGGAGTTCTCGCCGACCTCCATCATCTTCTGGACCATCGAGGGAAAAATCTTGCTCCCCTTGACGCTTGATGCGAGGCCTTTGCCCTGTTGCACGGAAATGGCCATCTGGCCGACGATCTCCTCGAGCACCTTGTTGCCCATGACCGAGCCGGTGATGCGGAGCGCGTCGAGGATCGGGACGCCGGAACCGAGAAGGGAACAAAGCGTGCGGGCGAACCGGCTGATCGCGATTTTTTTCGAAATCGGCCCGAGGATCGGGGCGGAGATGACGAATCTCGCCAGAAGCGACTCCCCGAGCTCCGTCTTGAAAAAGGTGTAAAGGCCGAAGGCGACGCCCGCGAGAACGCCGATCACGAGGACATACTGCTCACGGAGGGTGTCGGACGCCCAGATCAGAAACTTTGTGATGGGCGGAAGCTCGGCTTTCATCTTCTTGAACATCTTCGTGAAGTTGGGGAAAATCTTCACGAGCAGGAAAACGACGCAGCCGATGGCGAGAACGAACTGGACGACCGGAAGGGTGAGGGCCGACTTGACCTTGCCCCTGATCTTGGAATCGGCTTCGGAAAAGGCCGCCAGCCGCATGAGCACCTTGTCGAGAATACCGCCGGCCTCGCCGGCCTCGATCATATTGCAGTAGATTGCATTGAACACTTTCGGGTGTTTACGCAGGGACGTCGAAAACGGCTGGCCGGACCGCAGATCCTTGCCTACCCTGTCGAGGACATCCTTGAAAAACGGGTTCTCGGCCTGGTCATACATGATGCCGACCGAGTCCACCAGGGGAATCGCCGACCCGACGAGGGTGGACAACTGGACGGTGAAGACCATCAGCTCTTTCGCCGAAACGCTGCCGCCGAAGGAGATGTTGAAGCCGCCGCCTTCCTTCGCGGCCGTCGCCTTGATCAGGTAGAACCCCTTGTCGGACAGCATCGAGGCGAGCTTCGCCATGCTCTCCGCTTCTATCTGGGTTTTGAGAACTTCGCCCTTCGCGTTCTTGACTTCGCAGTCGAACTTCGGCATCCGGTCACCCCCGCGTCACCGATATATTACCGGTCCGCCGCCCCGTATGCAAATCTTCGGGAAAGGTCACCAGGGGAGACGAACCACAGAGTCACAGAGACACTGAAAAATACGGACTTCCTCTCGTAGAATATGAATGAAAAGAGTTATAAAATAATGCGTTATATAAACCCCGAAACCATCGGACCTGCTCTGTGACTCTGTGTCTCTGCGGTGCGTATCTACTCTTTGCGGGAGAGGGCGAAGATTTCTTCGGGGGTGGTGAGGCCCTGCTGGAATTTCAGGGTGATGTCCTCGCGCAGGGTCTTCATACCGCCGGCGATCGCGGCCTGCATCAGGTCGTCGGGACCGGCATTCTGGATGATCAGGCGCCGGATCTTCTCGCTCGTGTACATGACCTCGTGGACGCCGAGGCGGCCTTTGTAGCCCGTGTTGCCGCACTTGTCACAGCCCTTGCCTCTATAGAACGTGTTATTTATCGACTCGGGGGGCAGGCCGATCTCGCTGAGGACTTCCGGGGTGATGGTGGTGTCGGGGTTCCGGCAGACCTTGCAGATGCGCCTCGCAAGACGCTGAGAGACTATGCAGAGCAGAGCGGCCGAGACGAGAAACGGCTCGACCCCCATGTCGACGAGCCGTGTCGCGGTGCTGGGGGCGTCGTTCGTGTGCAGGGTCGCGAAGACCAGGTGGCCCGTCAGGGCCGCCTCGATCGCAATCGTCGCCGTCTCCTTGTCGCGGATCTCTCCCAGCATGATGACGTCCGGATCCTGTCGCAGGAAGGCGCGCAGGACCGTCGAGAAGTCGAGGTTGATCTCCTGGCGAACCTGGACTTGATTGATCAGCTTCAGCTTGTACTCGACCGGGTTCTCGACGGTGCAGATGTTCATGTCGATGCCCTTGATCGTATTGAGGCACGCATACAGGGTGGTTGTCTTGCCCGATCCCGTGGGGCCCGTGACGAGAACCATGCCGTTCGGCGATCCGATTGCCTTCGTGAGGAGTTTGTAGTTGTCGGGGGTGAAGCCCATCTGGTCGAGGCTGACCTGGACGTTCGACTTGTCGAGAATCCGCAGGCAGACCTTCTCGCCGTACGCAACCGGAATCGTATTGACGCGGAAATCGATCGGCTTGTCCATGATCGTCATCTGGATGCGGCCGTCCTGCGGGATGCGCCGTTCCGAGATATCCATGCCGGAAAGGATCTTCAGGCGCGAGACGGTCGAAGCCTGGGCTTCCGGCTGGAGGGTCATCGCGATCTGGAGGGTGCCGTCGATGCGGTAGCGGATGCGCAGTTCGCCTTCGTCGGGTTCGATGTGGATGTCGGAAGCGCCCTTCTGGACCGCCTGGGTGAGGATCAGGTTGACCAGCTTGATGATCGGGGTTTCCTCACTGGCCTTCTTCAGGCTGTCCATTTCGCCCCTCTTGTCGCCCTCGGGGCCGTCGGCAGTGATCTGACTCAGGGCGTCCGCCATGGCGCCGGCGACGTACAGCTTGTCGAGCGTCTCGTTGATCTGGACTTCGGAGCAGATCGAGCGGACGACCTCGCAGTTGTTCTGAAACTGGATCTCGTCGATGATGAACACATCGAGCGGGTCCGCCATGCCGATCATCAGACTCTTGCCGTCGAAGTTGATCGGCACGAGCATGTGCTTGCGCGCGATCTTCTCCGGCACCATTTTCAATATCTCTGGCTTTATTTCGACCTTGTTCAGGTCGACGAACGGCACCTTGAGCTGTTTGCCCAGCACCGGCAGAAGCTTCGCGTCGGTGAGATAGCCGAGCTCGATCAGCACCTGACCGAGACGCTTGCCGCGCTTCTTCTGCTCGGCGAGCGCGATGTTCAGCTCCTTGTCCGTGATATGGCCGGCTTCGATCAGCATCTCGCCGATTTTCTTGCGTTTGAACATCGCTTCCTTCCTCTATCCCGCCGGGTTATATAACGAAGATACCGTTCACTGCAGAGTCACAGTGACGCAGGGATCGTTCCGCCACAAAAACACGAGAAATGAACCGCAGAGGCGCAGAGACGCAGAGGAGAAATTGAGACAAAAAAAGAAGATCGGATTTTTCTCTGCGCCTCAGCGCCTCCGCGGTGAATCTTTCTATTTCCAGCATGCCGTTCATGAAAAAAAGATTATATGTTAATGCATATATTCCGGAACTCTGTGCCTCTGTGTCTCTGTGGTGCATTTCGTTTCTCAGCGGGCTGATTCCCAGTATTTACGGCGGGCGTCCATGTAGTGCGGGTTGAGCTTGATCGCCTGCTGGAACTCGTCCATGGCCTCATCCGTGCGCCCCTGCTTTTTCAGGACCATCCCGAGATGGTAATGCAGGTCGGCGTATTCGGGATGCTCCTTCAACAGGCGCTTGTATTCACGCTCGGCAACGTCGAGCAGGCCGAGGTCGGTGAAGATGAGACCGAAATCGATCGTGATGCTGTTCTTGTCCAGGCGCCCTCCGAGATGGTCCTCGACGACGCGGCGATACTCGATCATCGCCTTGTTGAACGCTCCCTGGTCCTGCAGGATGCGGCCCACGTAGTAGCGCGCCGCCGCATATCGCGGATTGATGGCCAGGGCGTTCGTGAAGCTCGCCATCGCCTTGTCGAACGAGCGGTTGTCGTAGAAAAGGATGCCGATGTTGAAATGCGCGTCGGCAAAGCGCGGATTCAGGGTCAGCACCGACTCGTAGGCCGCGATCGCCTGTTCCCTGTCGCCGATGCGCCGGTAGGCGTGACCCATGTGGAGGTAATAGACGGGGTTCTTGGGATGTATATTGACTGCTTTAACAAAACAAAACGAGGCCTTGTCGTATTGTTCCTTGATATAGAACGCGTTTCCGAGATGGAACAGCACCTCGTGTTGCTTGGGGTGCACCCGGAGGAACTTGATGCAGGCGTCGATCAGCTCGTCGATCAGAGCCGTGTTGTAGCTTTCGGCGGGGGCCACGTCAGCGCTGGGAAAGGACCGACTTGATGTCGCGGCCGAGCTTCGTGCGTGGTTCGACCAGCCGGAACGACGGGCGGTCGGTGCAGTACCGGTGGAGCACCTCGAGACCTTCGTAGGCGCGCTTCCCGAGAGAGTCGAGGAGGGCTTCGAAGAGCGGCGCGAGGTGATGGATCCCCGGCTCGATCTGTTCTTCCTCGCGCAGATGGAAGCGAAGTTTGTAGACGATACCGTCGTCGCGCCTGAAGATGTCGACCTCTGGTTCTTCGAGATGCTGGCTGCGCGAACCGAACCGCCGCACCGCGAAAAAGTGCTCGCGCTCGTAATCCTCGTACAGGTCGACGCCCCAGATGTAGGGATTCTTGAACACGCACATCGGGAAGATCGGCGACAGAAACCGCTTCATCGCATCGACGACCTCGTAATTGTACTGTTCGGCCGGAATCGTGATGGCGAGTTCGCCGCCGCGCAGCTCGAACATGCCGCCGAGCTCGAAATCGCCCCTGACGACCTCGATGCGCTCGGGCTTTTCGAGGTTCAGCAGGATCTTGCGAGTGCGGTCGTTGAACGTCGAGAACTCCTCGTCGGGTCTGTCGGAACGGGTGACGGTCAGTCGCTCGATGGGCATCGCCAAAATCGTTTCGAGAACGTTCGTCAGAATCTCGCGATCCTTGCGGCTGCTGAAGAAGACGTATTTCTCAAAAATGTCGCACGTATCGTTCATGGGGCTGCCTTTTCCGATTTCACATACACCATCGTGATGTCGTCATCATGGGGAATCGTTTCCTTGAACCTGTTCATCTCGTTCATCACATGATACACCACCGACGCCGCTTTTCCGACGGGCGCCGTGTCGAGGGCCGTCTTGAGCCGCTCGATGCCGAACCGCTCACGTTGCCGGTTGAGGAGATCGAGCACGCCGTCGGTATACAGGAAGACGCCGTCGCCGGGGAGAAGGTCGACGGTGCGCTCCGAATACGCGTTTTCCTCCTGCTCGAACAGGCCAAGCGGAATGCCCGCATCGAAGTCGATCTCCTCGACGAAACCGGTGCCGGTGCGTACCACGAGTGGCTTGCAATGGCCGGCGCTCGCGCAGGTCACGGTGCGCTTCTTCGAATCGAACACCGCTATGATCATCGTCGCAAACAGCGGGCCCATCTGCTCTTTCGTCAGTTGTTCCGATAGGAACAGCAGGAACGCGCCCGGCCCCGCGAACTTGTCGGCCATGGCGCGGACCAGCGCCTGGATCTTCGACAGGAAGAGGGCCGCTGGAAGCCCCTTGCCGGAAACGTCGGCGATCGTCGCGAGCAGGCGGTCGTTGGAAAGCGGGATCAGATCGTAGTAATCGCCCGATATTTCGTTGCAGGGAACGCAGGTGCCGTGAACGTCGAGACCCTGCTGGATCGGCGAATGCTGCGGAAGCGTCGAGGTCTGAAGGGTCCGGGCGATGTCGACCTCGTGGATCAGGCGGTCCTGGCGGAGGTTCTCCTTGAACAGCCGGTGATTCTCAATGCAGATGGCGATGTGCTTGTTGAACAGGGTCGCCATCACTTTCTCGTCGTCGGCCAGCGCGCGCCGGTCGGGGCTCATGAAGACGACGAGGCCGAGAATGCGGTTCCAGACCATGAGCGGAAGGATCGTCAGGTCGCGCGGCTCCTGGCGCCCGCGGAGGGGCAGGGAGAAGTTCTTCCAGTCGTCCGAGTTCAACCGTTCGATGTCGATTTCCTGCCGGATGATCTCGAGGGTCGTGCGGGTGATCGGGTCGTCTTTCGGAATCAACGGGAGGATCTCGCCGGTGCGCGGCTTGGTGCCGCAGGCGAACTGGAGGGCCGACGCCTCGCGCGTAAAAATGAGGATCGTCATCGTGGGGAACAGTTCCTGACAGAGCTGAAGGGCGACGTGCAGCTGGCGGCCGAGCTCGGCCGCGTAGTTCATATAGCCGAGCAGGTGCGAGATGCGCTCGAGATCGACGCACCGGTTGTGCAGTCGGGAAATATTGCCCTTGTACCAGTCGATGAGAGCGTTCGACTGGAAGAACAGGTCCGTCAGGTCCGCCGGGGGGGCTTCGGGAAGTGGCGACCCATCGATGTGATCGGTAGAGAGATTCCTGATGGTGTTCCACCAGAAGCTGATGATGCCCAGCAGGAGGGACGTGAAGACGAGAAATCCGAGGCTCAGCAGATTCTCGGCGGTATAACGTATATCACCGGGAATACGGTTCAGCGTGAGCGCAATACCGCCCACGACCAGCAGAATGCCGGCCGTGAACAGTATGAATGGGTATTGTTTCAGGTAGGTGCGCATAGGGTTTTTGTCCCGTCACTTTACACCCCCCGAACACCCTGCGTCAACGCGTCCCAGAGCCAACATATTCGGCCTCGACACGGAGGGGCGCTTCGCGAAGCGCCCGGAACGCCTTTTTTCTTTCAAACATCAAACTTCGAACTTCAAACTTCCGACTTCCCCGCAGGGGTACAAAGCCAGGTGAGCAGCAGCTCGATCGGGGCGCCGAAGTAGACGATCAGCAGGAGATCCAATGCCTGGGAAACGTCCGGAGCGTTTTTGCATGCGGCTTCGACACGGCTGACGATCCGGAACAGATCGGCGGATCGCAGTCCCTGCATCTGACTCACGACGTTCTGGGTGAGTTGGTTCAACGAGACGCCCAGATACAGGAACGACAGGAGAAAAAAGCCCATCACGATCCAGCCGGCGAGAACACGGCCCATGGCCCTGTGACCCAGGCCGGGGCAGACGAAAAGGCTGAGCAGAATGGCCTTGACCAAACCGCAGCCGGTCCGGGGCTCCGGGGCGGATGTCGGGTGAGACGCAGAAGCGGCCGTTCTCTCGGGAGCGGCCGCTTCAGGTCTGATTTTTGTCGAATCGGTCACGCGATCATGCGGCCCGATACTGTTCCCAGGTGCCGTCGAGCCGGCTGTCGAGCTTCTGGAGATGCTCCTGCAGCGCGTTGATGGCGGCGGGATCACCGATCTTGGCCAGGGCTTCGCCCGCTGCCATGCTGACTTCTTCCTTGGGATCGCCGAGAGCGGCGATGAGAGCCTGGACGACAGCCGTGCCGCGCTTGTCGCCGAGCTGGATGCAGGAAATGCGGCGCACGCGCCAGTCGGGGTTCTTCAGGCCCCGGATGTATCGGAAGGTCTGGTCGAGCGGCGTGACGGAGGCGAGCGTGGGGATACGGGGCCTGTTCGCCGGCCGGGAACCGGTCGAAGGCTGCGCCGTCCAGCGTTCCCAGGCGGCGGAAAACACCTTCTCGAAAATGAACCATCCCGCGAAATAGACCATCGTCAGGAGCAGAATCTTGAATTCGAGTTCAAGCATGGCTGAAGCCTCCGTCAATCGAATATCTTTCTCCGATATCTATCGGCATCGAACGGCGGAGGCCGAAGCGGAAGTTTCACACGCGTCCGGTCAGAGCATGACGGGCCAGCGGGACGAATCTGCAGGAAGTTTTCCTTCGAGAACCGAGATCAGGCTCTCGATATCGGGGGACCTGAAGCCGAAGGTCGCAAGGCCGGTCGTGGCTTCGGGGACGCTGTCGAGATCGTAGGGGTTGCGGAGAGCCGCGAGAAGCGTTCCCGGAATGGCGGCGGCAAGATTCCTGAAGGCTTCTTTCTGACCGGGAAACAGGTGGGCGTTGTAAGAGAGGATCAGCAGTTTCGCGGGCTTTTTCGTCTCCTCTAGAGCCGCGCGAACAGGCGCCGAGATCGCGTCGGCGGCATCCTTCGGGTGATACATGACACAACGGGCGTTTTTGAATGCGCTCTGAATCTGGCGTGCGGGGCCGGCATCGGCATGGTCTTCCTCCACCTGCACGAGCGAGGCGATATGGGGACACGCCACGACAAGGTGCGTGTCAGGCGCGAGCGGCAGATCGCCCGCCTGCGTGCGTGACGCGAGAACGGCCTTGTCGTGAGCCTCACGCACCAGGGCTACGTGCGAGCGCGCCAGGTCGGTCAGGGAAGCGGATGGAACCGGGGCCGAAAGCTTCGTGCGGGCCCGGGCGATGCGCTCGAGGCTTTCGTCGAGTCTGCGCGCCGCCGCCGGCGACGATTCGACTTCGCGGAGAATGGCTTCGGCAGCGGCCTTCTGGCGCTCGAGATCATGACAGATGAGCAGAAGGTCGGCGCCGGCGAGGAAGGCGAGACGAGAGGCTTCGGCCACGCCGTATTTCTCGGTGATCGCGCCCATCTCGAGATCGTCCGTGATCAGCAGCCCGTCGAAGCCGAGTTCGCGTCGCAGGAGGCCTGTGAGAACGTTCTCGGAGAGAGTTGCCGGCAGGTTGGGGGAGGGTTCGAAGGCGGGGAAGAA
This sequence comes from Candidatus Rifleibacteriota bacterium, assembly GCA_022704935.1. Classification (GTDB taxonomy): domain Bacteria; phylum Muiribacteriota; class Ozemobacteria; order Ozemobacterales; family Ozemobacteraceae; genus MWAR01. The sequence continues at coordinate 1,346 of JAKJFL010000078.1, read as the reverse complement.
GACGTGCGCCGTCATGACGGCGTCGATTCCCGCGTCGATTGCCGCCTTGAAGGGGGCGAGTTCGAATGACATCAGGCGTTCCCGGTCGTAGGGAATGACCGGAAGCGTGAGGTGGGAATCGACTTTCGCATGCCCCTTGCCCGGGAAATGCTTGGCGCAAGCGAGCACGCCGCCTTCGCGGAGGCCGTTCGCAAAGGGAATGGCGTATCGGATGACGGTCTCCGGGGTATCGCCGAAGGAACGCGCGCCGATGCCAGGGTTGCCTGCGTGATTGATATCGAGCACGGGCGCAAGGTTCCAGGTCAGGCCGATCGATCGCATTTCGGCGCCCATAGCTGCTCCGATGCGTCGCGCGATGTCCGGGTCGCCGGTTGCCGACAGGGCCATCGCGCCGGGGAAGAGGCTGCCGTGGCGGAGAATGCGCATCACGAGCCCGCCCTCCTGGTCGATGGAGGTGAACATTCGAACTCCTGAGGCAGCCTCGAATCGCTTCAGCACGGGAGCGAGAGCGAGCGGGTCTTCGAGGTTGCGTGCGAAGACGATGAGCCCGCCGATGCCCCATTCCTCGACGAACCCGAGGGTGTCGGTGGAAGGCTCGAGGCCCTGATACCCGATGACGAACAGCTGTCCGATTTTTTGTCGCAATGTATTCATGCCGTGATGATAAATGTGGTTTCACATGTTTCGCAAGCAGGGGCGAACGGCCGTTCGCCCCTGCTTGCGTGGGGGCATGGGGGATATTGTGTGACGTTCCCTGCGTGATGTATGATGCGAGGCATATTCTCCAGGAGATTCCGAATGTATTGTTTTCGTTGCGGTCACGAACTTCAGCCCCGCTCCGCCGTCTGTCCCACCTGCGATACGCCGCAGAAGAGGCGGCAACGCCATCGGCAGCGGCTTCTGCTCGGGCTGTTCATCTTTCTCGCCGGCGCCTTCACTGGAAGTATATTTGATAGTATTGTATTCAGGGGCCGCTCGTGGGACCATTCCCTCATCGACCTCCTGACGGGCGGCGGCAGGCAGGCGAGCGAGCCGGCACAGATCGCGTCCGGCCCGCAGTGGGAGACGGTTTCCCCGCCTGCCGGCGGATCGCAGGCACAGCCGGCGGGAAGCGGAAAGGGGACGGTGCCGCCCGCCACCGTGGGCTTCAAACCCGGCCAGCCGGGAGCCCCGTCGATGGCGCAGCTGCCTTCGCTCGAGCGCCCGGTCGGTGATGCGCTCGCAGCCGCGTCTTTCGCGCAGAATGTCGCGACTGGGGCGGTGGCCGCCGGGTTCGACGAAGTCGCCGCCGTCATGGCGCCCGATGCTTCCCCCGCGACGGCGTCGGCCGAGGCTGCCTCTGCCAG
>JAKJFL010000077.1:0-10159 GCA_022704935.1 Candidatus Rifleibacteriota bacterium | reverse complement strand
CGATCGCGGCGTGCGATCTCGAAGAGATCAAAGCCATCAGGCCGAATATCGTCCTGCTCGCCGGCGGGGTCGATTTCGGCGCCCGCGACGTGGTCGAGGGGAACGCGAAGCAGTTGGCATCGCTCGACATGCACATTCCCGTGATTTATGCCGGCAACACGGCCCTGCGGAACATCGTGAAAGAGCTGTTCGGCAAGACTGGCCAGGATGTGCTGATCGCGCCGAACGTCTTTCCCGACGTCGACGTGCTGAACGTCGATCCCGTCAGAAAGCTGATCCAGGAAGCGTTTTCGCACCATATCATCCATGCGCCGGGAATGGAAAAGCTCGCGACGATCACCTCGCGGCCGGTCATGCCGACTCCGGGAGCGGTGCTGAAGGCCGCCGAGATGTTCGCCGAGGCGCTCGGCGACGTTCTCGTGCTCGACGTTGGCGGGGCCACGACCGATGTTCATTCGGTGAGTGATGGCAGCGCCGAATGGGCCGACAAGCTCGTCGATCCGGAACCGCATGCGAAGCGCACCGTCGAAGGGGACCTCGGCGTATACGTGAACGCCGCCAACATTCTCGAACTCTCGACCGACGAGCGCTGGAAACAGCGGAGCGAGGACGTGCAGGCGATGCCCGCGACGGAGGCTCAGCGCGAGATGACCCGCTGGCTCTGCGCCCGCGCCGTGGAATCGGGCGTCAGGCGCCATGCAGGCACCATCTCGGACCTGTACACCCCGACGGGCCGCAGGCAGATCGTGCGCGGAAAAGACCTCTCGGCCGTCAGATGGGTCGTGGGCACCGGCGGTGCGCTGACCCGCGTGCCGGGAGGCGAGGAAATATTGCGAACGGTATGTACCGGGCCGGCGAAGTACCTGTTCCCGAAGCCCGAGGCAAAGATCGTTCTCGACCGACAATACCTGTTTTCGGCGATGGGAACCATTGCCGATCGGTATCCCGACGCCGTGCGTCGGACCTTCGAAAACTGGGTGAAGGGAGCGGCCGTATGAGCCACAGAACCCCGCGTCTCGAAATCTACACCGACCGGATCCGCCGGAACGCGAAATCCGTTGTCGATCTCTGCCACAAGAACGGCGTCCAGGTTGCCTGCGTGACGAAGGTCACCGCTGCGCACCCGGCCGTCGCACAGGCTCTCGTCGAGGGCGGCGCCGACATGCTCGCCGACTCGCGCGTCGAGAACCTGTGGGCGTTGCGCCAGTTCGGTTTCGCGGGGCCGCTCCTTCTCCTGCGCCTCCCGACCCGATCCGAAGCGGCTAATGTCGTGCGGGCGGCCGATATCAGCCTCAACACGAACATGGCGACACTGCGGGCCCTGTCCGACGCGGCGCTGACGGCTGGACTGCGCCACAAGGTCATCGTCATGATCGACGTGGGCGATCTGCGTGAGGGCATCTGGCCCGACCGCGCGCCCGAATTCGTCGCGAAGGCGAAAGATCTCAAAGGCATCGAAGTCATCGGTCTCGGCTGTAATCTCGCCTGCTACGGCGGCGTCATTCCATCGGTGCAGAACATGAGCCTTCTTCTCAAGACACGGGAAGAGTGCCGTCGTGCTTCCGGTCTCGAACTGCCGATTCTCTCCGGCGGCAACAGTTCCGGTCTGCCACTGCTAGCGTCGGGCCGCATGCCGCATGGAATCAACCATTTCCGCGTAGGCGAGGCGATCGTGCTCGGCCGGAACGTGATCGACCGTTCCCCCTGGCCCGGAACGCGGCAGGATACGATGATCGCCGTCGGTGAAGTGATAGAGGTCGAACGCAAACCGTCGGTGCCGATCGGGGATCGCGGCCAGGACGCGTTCGGCGGCTCCCAGGAGTTCGTCGACCGTGGACTCCGTCGGAGGGCAATCCTGAATATGGGCCGCCAGGACGTCGTCGTGGACGGGATCACGCCGGTCGACCCGAAGATCATCGTCCTGGGCGGTTCGAGCGATCACCTCCTTCTAGATGTCGAAGAGGCCGCGCAGGCCGTCGAGGTCGGAGACACGGTTTCATTCTATCCCGGATATGGAGCGCTTCTCGCACTCAGCACATCCTCATACGTCCACAAGGTGGTCTTCAAAGGAGCCTGATATGCTGTATCAGACGCACGCACGCATTCATCTCGATAACATCCGCTATAATCTCGACGGCATCAGGCGTGCAGTTGGCCCTGATCGCAAGATCATGATCGCCGTCAAGGCGAACGCATACGGCCACGGGGCGATCGAAGTCTCGAAGATGGCCCAAAAAATAGGCATCGACTGGCTCGGCGTCGCCACCGTCCCGGAGGGCATCCAACTCAGACGTGCCGGAATCAGGCTTCCAATCCTCAAGCTCAGCCCCTGCTTCCCTGAAGAGATGGATGCGGCCATCGAGAGTGGCCTTGCGATCACGGTCTGCGAAAAATCGAACCTGAAGGCCCTGGATGAAGCCGCCGGCCGGCTCCGCAAGCGGGCGAACGTTCACCTGAAGATCGATACTGGCATGGGCCGCATCGGCTGTCAGCCGGAAGAGGCACCCGATCTCGCCGGGTTCATTGCCGGCGACCTGACGAACCTGGTATTGGAAGGGGTTTTCACACATCTTCCGGTAAGCGATGACGCGACGCCGACCTTTACGGAGCGACAGATCGCCGGTTTCAAAAAGGCCGTCGATTCCGTCGAAAAGCGGATACACGGGAGAATTCCGTTCGTGCACTGCGCGAATTCGGGAGCGGTACTCGGCCACCAGGATGGCTGGTTCAATCTGGTCAGGCCCGGGATCATGATCTACGGATTCTACCCCTCGAAGGAGACTCCCCAGACGATTCCGTTACGTCCCGGCATGTCGCTCCAGACGCGCGTTTCGTTTCTCAAGAAAGTCACGAGGGGTACGTCGATCGGATACGGCCGCACCTGGATCGCTCCGGAAGACACCTGGATCGCCACGTTCCCGGCCGGATACGCGGATGGTGTGAATCGTCTCTGGTCCAACCAGGGCCGGGTGCTGATCGGGGGAAAATCCTGTCCGATCGTCGGCAGGGTCTGCATGGACCAGACCATGGCCAATCTCGGACCGCGCACCCATGTCCAGGTCGGCGACGAAGTCGTTCTGATCGGCTCCCAGGGCGACGAAGAGATCACGGCGCAGGAATGGGCGGACAAGCTCGGAACGATCACCTACGAGGTCACCTGCCGCATCGACTCCCGCGTGGAACGCGTATACGATCCGTTCGAATGACGGTGTTCCACCGGCCAAAAAATCAAAACCCCCGAACGAACCGTTCGGGGGTTTATAATAAATAAAACTATTTTACTATTCCGATGACGGCGAGCGCCGCGATGACGACGCCGATCAGACTTTCGCCGGCGATGAAGCCCGAGCTGACTGGCACGACGGTGCGTTCCGCGATGTCCTTGTCTTTCTTCTCGAGGAACAGGGTGATGCAGGCACCGATGAACATCGAGATCGTGTTGAAGGCCGGGGTCGTGAAGGCGAGGCCGAGGCCGGTCGCCGACGGGATGTATTTGCGGTATTCGGGCCACCTGCGCTCGGCGAGCACGATCAGGATGCCGAGGATGCCGCCGATGAGCAGCGAGAGCTGGGCCGACCAGTGAAGGGTCGAGAAGCCCTGCGCGAGCATGGCCGCAACGCCTTTCCATGTCTGGGCGCCCGGGGCGGGCCACTGGTCGGAACCGAGGACGTCGGGGGTCGGGATCAGGAGGTTGTATGCCGGCACGACGAACACCGAGCCCGCGATGACGCCGAAAAACTGCGCCCAGAACTGCTGTTTCGGGTCGGCCTTCAGGATGTAGCCGGTCTTGAGATCGGTGAGAAGGTCCGCCGAATGGAGTCCGACGCCACCCGTGACGTTCGCTGTCATGAGGTTCGTCGTGACGTTGCCCGGGTCGAGGATGCCGAACGTGATCTGAGTGATCTTGCCGAGCGCGCCGGTCGGGGTCGTATCTGTCTCGCCGGTGGCGCGGCAGGCGACGATGGCGATGAAGAAGCCGAGGATGACGGAAAGAAGGCCCATCCAGTATTTGATGCCGAAGAAGAGGTGCTCGAGATACACGATGATCGGGGTGAAGATAAGCATGCCGATGAAGAACCAGAGCATCGGGACTTCCTTCTCGAAAGCTGCGTCGACCTTCTTCCCCGTGAAGGCCGAACCGACGCTTTTGATGGCGCGCAGGACCGACTTCCACTGGAAGGCGAACGCCAGCAGGCCGCTCGTGAGGATCATCGCCGAGCCGAACCAGACGCTCCAGGCGACGATGTTCTTGTACCCGAGTTTCGCGTCGATGATGCCGTTCGTATAGAGAAGCGGAGCCAGGATGCCGAAGTTGATGAGCGCGCCCAGCAGCATGCTCCAGGCGGCCCGGAAGCCCATGATCGCGCCGGCGCCGATCATGATCAGGCTGCCTTCGAAGGAAAGCGTGAACTTCTCGAGCGGCTGGCCGGCAAGGGTGAAATACGGAATCTTGATCTTCTCGGGCAGGTTCCAGGGCATGAACGAGGTTTTGAAGTCGCGCAGGAAGGCGACGACCGCGCCGGCGATACCGCCAATACCCAGCAGCCTCGCCTTGTCGGAACCCTCGCCTCCCTTGCTGTGAAGCGCCTGGAGCGTTTCGGCGGCCGCGATGCCAGTCGGGAAGCGGAGCTTCTCGACATTGATCATCTGCTGCTTCATCGGAATGGCCATGATGACGCCCATCATCGCGATCGAGGTGATCCAGAAGAACATCGTCCAGCCCGGCATGGGTTCGCCGGTGAGCATCATCAGCGCCGGAATCGCTGCGACCGTGCCGCCGCCGGTCATATACCCGGCCGCGCTGGCGACGGATTTGAGGTAGTTGTTTTCCTGCAGGTCGAGCCCCGTCTTGATGATGCCGACGCGGTGCATGAACGCGAAGAGCGCGAAGCCGAGAATACCAGCCGTGATCGAGACGCCGATGCTCCAGCCGGTCTTGAGCGCGACGTACAGATTCGAAAGGCTCATGATGCCGCCAAGGAACATGCCGGTGATGACGGCGCGCGGCGTGAGCCTGAACGAGGTGTCGTATTCGATCACCTCGGGATGTTGGACATTCGGATCTATGGCGGCTGACGGCTGGTTCACGATGTTTCTCCGGTTGGGGAATGGGCCCGCCGAAACGGGTGCTACCACTCTAACAGAACTCCGCGTCGTATTCAGCATACTTTTTTTCTTGCATGCGCTCCCGCCTTGCCCTACAATGCACGCCATGGGAGCAAAACCCCTTACAAACGAAGTATTCGAACAGATCCGCGAAGCCCTTTCCCTGAAAGAGTTCGCGCGTCCATGGGCCGTTCAACTCGACGACGGCGATCTCGGGACGGTCTTCACGTATATCCCGCTGAGCCCGGAAGAGTTCAAAACGCTCGGGCCGACACTTCAGAGCTATGTGTACGTGATCGGGAAAGGCCGCTACGGCCTCGTCGGGCATGTTCCCAAGAGTTTCGATGCCGCGGAGGAAGGCGATATCACGGGCGTGACGGTCGTTTACAATCTGTATCACACGATCGTCGAAATGTCGTATATGCTCGATGGACATCAGCAACCGTTCCGCGTGTATCACACGATGCGCCGCGACAAGCTTCTCGAATACGCGAAAAAGAAGAAGATCCCCGTCAAGACGGTCATCAGATCATAACCTGCTGAAAACATGCGCCCGTGACGGGCGCTTTTTTCATGCATTCATGTATAATGGCCGTCGCAGGTCGATTGACATGATCCCGTGATGGCGAAGGAGAGGACGTATGAAGATCACATTCCACGGTGCCGCCGGCTGCGTGACCGGTTCCTGCTACGAGGTCGAAACGGGGGATGTCCGGTTTCTCGTCGACTGCGGCATGTTTCAGGGCAGCAAGACCCTGCGTGAGCGTAACTACGTGAACTTTCCCTTCGCGCCCGGGGATATCGATTTCGTGCTGGTGACTCACGCGCATATCGATCACACGGGCCTGTTGCCGAAACTCGTGAAGCACGGCTTTGCGGGCGCCATCTGGGGGACCGGCCCCACCGTCGACCTGATGGGCTACATGCTCCCTGATTCGGCTCGCATCCAGGAAGTCGAGATGAAGAACCGCCGTAACGAGCGGAAGGGGCTTGAAGAACTCCAGCCGATATATACCGAAGAAGATGCAAAAAAGACGCTCACGCTCATGAAGTCCGCGAGGGAAGGCGAGGCGTTCGAGCCGGCGCAGGGCATTTCCGTGACGTTCAGAAACGCCGGCCATCTGCTCGGCTCGGCGTTCCTCGACATCAAGATCAGACGCGACGGCGTCGACAAGCGCATCATTTTTTCCGGAGACCTAGGCTCGAAAGACCATCCGATCATCAAGGATCCGGAATATGCGAGTGATACCGACATCCTGCTCGTCGAATCGACATACGGGAACCGGGTGCGGCCGCCCGACGACAAGGAAGCCCGCCTGAAGCAGCTTTCGAAGGTCGTCAACGACACGATCAAACGTGGCGGCAACCTCATCATCCCGGCGTTCGCGGTCGAGCGGACCCAGGACCTGATGCACGATTTGACCATCCTGATGGAGCGGCGCGAAATTCCCGAGGTGCAGGTGACCGTCGATTCGCCGCTTGCCAGCGATTCGACTAAGGTATTCGCGAAGTATCCCGAGCTGTACGACGAGGATGCGACGAACCTGCTGAAAAAGCGCGGAAAGCTGTTCGACGCGAGCCATTTTCGCTTCACGCGCTCCGTCGAGGAGTCGAAGGCGCTCAACAATGCTCGCGGCGCGATCATCATGTCGTCGAGCGGCATGTGCGACGCCGGCCGCATCAAACACCACCTGCGCCACCAGCTCTGGAAACCGCAGAACACGGTTCTGTTCGTCGGCTACCAGGCCGAAGGCACGCTCGGAAGGCTTCTGCTCGATGGTGAAAAAACCGTTCGCATTCACGGCACCGAAGTCGCCGTCAAAGCCAGAATCGCCGACATGTCAGGCTACTCCGGCCATGCCGACCAGAACGGCCTGCTGGAATGGGTGTCGAAGATCCCGGCCGTGCGCGACAGGGTGTTCGTCGTTCACGGGGAAGACGATGCCCGGAACGAGCTTGCGAGCAGGATTCGCGAGATGAAAGGATTCGCCGTCGACGTGCCGGCGCTCGGCCAGACGTTCGATCTTGCCGCGCTGCCCCCGGCTCCCGTCGCCGCTCCGAAACCGGTGCCCGCCGCGGTCCCGGAACTCCCGAAGGTCGATTCCTACAATGCCTACGCCGGTCTCATGCTCCAGTTGGCCGATTTCATGCGTTCCCAGACCGATGAAGACAAGCGCCGAACGGTCCTGCTGCGCATCTCGGAAACCCTGAAACAAGCCTCCTGAACGCCGTTTCCGATACCCGGCCGGTCGGCTCGGCAGCGGAGGTGAAGGAATGATGCCGGCAAGATCCGGCGGCAATGTCCGGTTTCTCGCGATCGTTCTGTTCCTTGCGGTTTGCGCATTCATGGTGTTATACGCCCCGTTTCTTCGGCGTGGCACGCTGCCCGTCGGAGAATCAGGGACGCAGGTCGGCCCTGCCGTATCCCTCGCTTCGGAAGCCGCCGACGTTTCCATCCGGGACGATGGTGCGCCATCACGCGGCTGGGAGCGCTCGGCGATGGTCGAGACGATCCGGGGCTATGGCATGACGGATGAGACGATACTGCGCGTCATGTCGTCCGTGCCGCGCCACGAGTTCGTGCCGTTCCCCTACGGAGCGGCGGCATACGACGACTCGCCCTTGCCGATCGGATACGGCCAGACGATCTCGCAGCCGTATATCGTCGCCGAGATGACCCGGCTGTTGCGGCTGGCTTCGGGGGCGAAGGTTCTCGAAATCGGCACGGGCTCGGGATACCAGGCGGCCGTTCTGGCCGAGCTGGGACACCGTGTCTGGACGATCGAGATCATCAGGGAACTCGCCGAATCGGCGGCTGAGCGCCTCGGCCGACTCGGATACGGCGGCGTGCGCATGTTTCATGCGGATGGCTATCACGGGTGGCCTGCCGAAGCGCCCTTCGACGGCATCATCGTCACCTGCGCGGCAGGCGAGGTGCCGCCGCCCCTGATCGACCAGCTCGCGACGGGCGGGCGCATGGTGATCCCCGTCGGAGCGCCGTTCTCGCCCCAGTGGCTTCTGGTCGTTCTCAAGGGCGAAGACGGCGCCGTCACGAGCGAGGCCGTCATGGGCGTGCGCTTCGTCCCTCTCGTCAGGGAAGATGAAACCCAAAAAGATTGAAGAGAACATAACCTCCGGCCGTCGCTCGGGCCGGTGGCTTCATGCCGCGCTGTTTGTTGCGTCGTTCGCTCTCATGCTGCTCGAATTCGGCTTGATGAGACTGCTTGCGGAGAGGTTCTGGAGCCATTTCGCCGGCATGGTCATCGGCGTCGCCATGCTCGGCTGCGGAATCAGCGGCGCGCTTCTCGCCGTCATTCGGGCGCGTTCAGCCTCCGGCCATGCTCCGATGAGCCGCTCTTCCATGGTGGCGTTTGCTCTGACAATTCCGCCGGCGATCGCGGGAGCCGGGTGGGTGAAATTGAATCCGTTATATATAACATGGGATGCCTATCAGAGCGTTCATCTGCTGACGCTCGAGTTCGTCACCCTTCTGCCGTTCGTCGCCGGCAGCCTGGGGATCGCCGCATGTTTGATCGAGGCGGGCGAGGGCGTCGGTGCGGCCTATGCCGCAGGATTCTTCGGGTCGGGTGCGGGGGCCGTTTTCGGGATGTCGTTGCTCTTCTGGCTCACGCCGGTCGGGCTGCTCTGGATCGCCGCATGGTTGGCGTTTGCCGCGGCATGGATGCTTGGTGAACGCGGTGATAACCGCCACGCCGCGATCCTCTCCGTCACGGGAATCGTTCTCGCGGGGATGTATGCCGTGGTTCCCGCCGAGCCCGCGATGTCGGAATACAAGGCCCTTCCCGTGTTCAGCCGCATGGCGGGAACCTGTTCCATCCATGCTGCCAGAAGTCCGCTCGGAAGGATCGACATACTGGAAGGTCCGAACATTCACCTCGCTCCCGGTCTTGAACTGGGATACCGCGGAATCGTGCCTTCCCACTCGGTTCTTCTGACCGACGGAGACCAGCCTGTGCCAGTGTATCACTGCCGTGACGACCGGGATCGCGCCTTTCTCGACCGCCTGACCTCGGCCGCGGCCTACTCGTTTCTCGATCGGCCAGAAGTCCTGATCGTCGGCGTCGGCGGCGGGTCGGATATACATCAGGCGATATTGAAAAAAGCCGGCTCGGTGACCGCACTCGAACTGGACGAAGCGGTGATCGGGGCGTTACGGGGTCCCTTGCGGGAGCGAAGCGGCAATGTCGCTTCCCTGTTGGGCGTGGTCATCCTGAACCGGGAAGCGCGAAACTACCTTGCGACGACCAGACGAACCTACGATCTGATCCAGATGTCGCTGGTCGATGCGCTCGGCATCGCCGGCGCCGGCCTGCGGGCAGGCCAGGAATCGTATCTGTTCACGGTCGAAGCGTTCGAGGAGATGGTGCGGTGTCTGAAGCCGGGTGGGGTCATCTCGGTGACGCGATGGGCCGAGGTGCCTCCGAGAGATGCCCTGAAGATCGTCGAGGCCATGGCTCTGGCGCTCAAGAGGGTCGGCGCCGATCCCGCCGCAAACATCGTCATGATCCGCAACTGGGCGACCGTGACCATCCTGTGTTTCAGAAACCCGCCCGCTCCGGCGGCGTTGACCGCCATTCGCAGCTTCTGCGCGGAGCGGTCGTTCGATGTCTGCCGCATGCCCGGCTCTGTCGCTTCCGGGGCGATCCCCCATCACCGGCTCGACAGACCCTGGTATGAGGAAGGCGCCGAAGCCCTGCTCGGCGTCGAGCGCAAAGAATATATCAGTGCATATCCTTTCCGGATTTCCGCGGCGACGGACGACCGGCCGTATTTCTACCATTTTCTGAAATGGAGCAGACTTCCCGACCTGTTCGCGCAGTTCGGCAACAGGGTCCGCCCCTTCGTCGAACTTGGCTCTCTGTTGATGGTTTTGGCGATGCTCCAGGCGGTTGTTCTGACCTTTTTTCTCCTGCTGTTCCCGATCGTTGCCGTGCGCGGACGGCGAGGGCTGTCGCGGAGAAACATGGCATCGCTCGGCTACTTCTGCGCCATCGGCGCCGGATATATGCTTCTCGAAATGGGGTGCATGCAG
>JAKJFL010000697.1:0-2121 GCA_022704935.1 Candidatus Rifleibacteriota bacterium | reverse complement strand
TTTCCTGCCGATGGCGCTTTCCGTTCTTGCGCCAGGCGGACGGCTTGCCGTCATCTCGTTTCACTCGCTCGAGGACCGCATCGTGAAATCCTTTTTCGCGGCCGAACAGAAGGGCTGCACGTGCCCGCCGAAGTTCCCGGTCTGCGTCTGCGGGAACAGGCCGACGCTCGAAATCCTCACCCGAAAGCCAGTCACGGCCGACGACGCCGAAACGGCCGCGAATCCACGGTCCAGGTCTGCAAAACTTCGCGTCGCTCGGAAACTGCCCGCGGAGGGTGGTCAGGCATGAGATGGCCCGCCCTGCGAAGCCGAACGATGCGGGCGTTGATCGTCTGCGGCGTAATCGGCGTCGTCCTGGGCATCTATCTGCTCCGGCTGTTCCATCTCCAGGTCATCCAGTTCGATGACTGGTCGAGGCGCTCGCTCCAGAACCACCGGACCCAGCACACCCTCGAGATGAAGCGCGGCACAATCTCCGACCGCAACGGCGTGGAACTCGCCCTTTCCGTTGAGACCTACACCGTCTACGTGTTCACCCGAGAGGTGAAGTCGCTCCCGGAACTGGCCGCGCATCTCTCGACCGTGCTCCCGATGACGCAGGATGAGATCCTCGGCAAGCTCAAGGGCCGCAAGGGATATATTCCTATCTATAAAAATCTCGAGCGACATCTGGCGATGAAGATAGCCGAGCTGAACCTGCCCGGGATCACCCTCGAGGAAAACTACCGCCGCGTCTATCCGCAGAATTCCCTCGCATCGAACCTGCTGGGCTTCACCGGCGGCGAGGGCCACGGCCTCGAAGGGCTGGAGCTGTCGTTCGACCGGACGCTGCGCGGCTATGCCGGCCTGGCCGTCGAGGAGGACGTGAGCACGAGCGAGGCCGGCCCGGGCCGCATGAGGATCGTGCGACCGCCGATGGGCGGCAGCAACATGGTTCTCACGATCGACTCGATCGTCCAGCATATCCTGGAAACCGAGCTGGCAAAACTGATGGCGCAGTGGAAGCCGATCGACGCCATGGCGATCGCGATGGACCCCTCTACGGGCGAAATCCTCGGCATGGCGGTCCTGCCCAACTACGACCTGAACAAGTTCGCCGAATCCGCACCGGATTCACACCGGAACCGGCCCGTGACTGACATTTTCGAGCCGGGATCGTGCATGAAAATCTTCGCGACGGCGTGCGGCATCATCAACGGCAGCATCACCGCCGGCACGCGGTTCTACTGCAAGGGCGCGGGCGAGATCGCCGGCAAGCGGATCAAATGCCACGGTTCACACGGCCTGGTCGACATCGAGGAAGCGATCGCCGAGTCATGCAACGCGAGCATGGTCCAGATTTCCCAGGCCCTCGACCAGCGAAGCCTGTACCGCTTTTACCGGCAGCTCGGATTTGGCGAGCCCACCGGCCTCGAAGTTCCCGCCGAAACGCCGGGGCTCTTCAGTTCACCCTCGAAATGGTCCGCCCTGTCCGCAGCGTCTCTCTGCATCGGGCAGGAGATCGGCGTCACCGGCGCGCAGCTCATCGCCGCGTATTCCTCCATCGCGAACGGCGGCTGGCTGATGCGCCCGCACGTGGTGAAGCGGATCGTCTCGCAGAACGGCGACATCAGCGAGGAGTTCTCGTCGGAGCGGAAACGGCAGGTCATGTCGCCTGATATCGCGAAGCGGCTTCGCAAGATGTTGTTCGGCGTCATCGACCACGGAACGGGCGATTTGGCGGCCATTCCCGATTACACTGCCGGCGGCAAGACGAGTACGGCGCAGAAAGCCAACCCCGCCGGCGGCTATTACTGGGACAAGGTCGTCACTTCGTTCATCGGCATGGCTCCAGCGCTGGATCCCAAAATCGTGCTGTTCGTCGCGGCCAACGAACCGAAAGGTGACAATCGGACGCTGTTCGGCGGCAAAGTCGCGGGGCCGTATTTCAGCTCGATGATGGACAGGATCCTGAAATACATGAAGGTCCCGCCGGACCGGAAGGTCCAGAACCCCTCCGAAGCGGCGGCGGCCGTCATCGCGTCGAAGAGCGGGACCCCGGAACCCACCAGGCCCGTCAAACCTCGGCCCGTAGAGCCTCCGGAAGCACGCCTTCCTCTCTCCGCGTTCATGCCCCCCTCC
>JAKJFL010000696.1:0-2122 GCA_022704935.1 Candidatus Rifleibacteriota bacterium | reverse complement strand
CCTTCTTCAGAAGACCGCCGAGAGCGGCGTTGGCGGAGATGTTCTTGGCCTTGGCGTTCTTGACGTCGACGACGGTCTTGATGGCCGGGAGGGTACCGACGACGGCGGTGGTGTTGTCGAGGAACACGCCCATGCCGTCGGCATCCTTCTTGCCCTTCACGGCGTCGAAGCCTTCATACTTCTCGATCGAGACGTCTTCGGCGGCCTTCTTGTCGCTCTTGATGGATTCAAGAATCTTGGCGACCTCGAAGCTGCCGTCGATGAGGACGCCGGCGTCCTGCTTCTCGGACTTCGGATCGTTCTTGGGGGCGGCGAACACGACGACGTTCTTCAGGTGCTTGAAGGGGTCGATGCCGGTCTTGGTGACGAACTCATCGTAGGCTTTCTTCTGATCGGGCGTCTGTTTGGCCATGCCCTCGTCGATCTGCTTCTTGATGGCTTCGGCCGAGAACATCTTTCCCAGGTTCAGGTTCAGCAGAAAAGCGGTGTTCTCAGGAACGAGCTGCATCAGGTCGCCGGCCATGGCGCTCATCGCAGTGGCGGCCAGCAGAAGTACGGTTACCAGAAAACGTTTGGTCAACATCGGTCGATCCCTTTCTCCTCATGATTTCATCATTCGGGCGCTTCCCTCGTCGGGTGCGGCCGGATTCAGGAATGATAGACGCGAGCCTGGGGAAAGTCAAGCCTGCTCGGTCGTATCGCGTGGCGGATGCATCCGAAATCACCGAACGGATGACATCGGCGGCGGATTGCCTGGATACGGGGGACGTGCCACACCTCTTCCCATCGGCTGTCTTGCGCCTTCGACGGTGTCATGCTAAGATTCATCGGCTTCGTGCCACCTTACAAATCAGGACAGACGGATGACAAACATGTCAGAAAAGCAGGAACTGGTCGCACAACTGCGAATGCTCATCGGGGAAATGCGCAGTGCCGGCTTCGCAGAGCTGGAAATGGAATCTCCGGACGTGAAGGTGCGCATGGTTCTGGGCACCGAACTTGCCCTCACGGCTGTCTCCCCCCATGCCCCGGATGCGGAACGCCTCGCTGGAAACGAAGAAATGGCAGTTCATGGACCGATTTCCGTGACGGCAGAGCGGGTCGGCGTGTTCTCGTTCGGAAAACTACGGATCGAGCCCGGATCGAAGGTCACCAAGGGGCAGACTCTCGGCATCATCAAGGGAATCAGCATCCAGGACCAGGTGGTTGCTCCCGTCTCCGGAACCGTGGAAGACGTTTTCGCTCAGGAAGGCGAGATCATCGATTTCGGCCGCGCCCTGTTTTCGATCCTTCCTGATTGACGCCCGGCCGATGCCGATGCGGCGTGACAGCCTTTCGTGAGGTGAAATCATGTTCAACAAGATTCTCATCGCGAACCGCGGGGAAATCGCGGTCCGTGTCATCAGGACCTGCCGCAGACTTGGCATCAGGACTGTCGCCGTTTTCTCGGAAGTCGATCGCCAGGCGCTGCATGTCAGGCTTGCCGATGAAGCCTACTGCATCGGGCCGGCCAGGCCTGACCTCTCGTATCTGAATATCCCGAACATTCTTTCCGTCGCCCACGCCACCCAGTGTGACGCGATTCATCCCGGATACGGCTTTTTGTCGGAAAATCCGACGTTCGCCGAAATCACCCAGAAATGCGGCTTCGTGTTCATCGGCCCCAGCCACCGGGCGATGGAGCGGATGGGCCAGAAGTCCGTCGCGCGTGACCTGATGATCCGGTCCGGCGTTCCCGTGATGCCCGGTTCGAGCGGCAGCGTCGAGGATCCCGAGGAAGGACTGAAGATCGCCCATAAGGTTGGTTTCCCCGTTCTCGTGAAGGCCTCCGCCGGCGGTGGCGGCCGCGGAATGCGACTGGTCGAAACGGAAGACCGGTTCCGGACACTGTTCACCACGGCCCAGGCCGAGGCCCAGTCGGCGTTCGGCGACGGCCGCGTCTACGTCGAGAAATATCTTCGAAACCCGCGTCACATCGAAGTGCAGATCATGGGCGACCATCACGGCAATATCGTCGCTCTGGGCGAGCGCGAGTGTTCGATCCAGCGTCGTCACCAGAAGCTGATCGAGGAGTCGCCGTCCCCGGCCGTGAACGCCGACCTGCGCCGGCGGCTGTGCGAAA
>JAKJFL010000695.1:0-2136 GCA_022704935.1 Candidatus Rifleibacteriota bacterium | reverse complement strand
CTACACCGGTTTGTTCGTATCGTCCTTCGCGTCGGCCGGGATGGCGCCGTAGCGGACGAGGAGACCGGCGACGAGGCCGAAGAGAGCGATGCCGCCCAGCCATTCGAGCCAGCGCAGACCCAGCGTGCGACGGAACGCTGCCATGATCATGGTCAGCGCGACGCCGACCGAGCTGAACGCGAAAAACCAGGTCATTTCGCCTTCTCCAGTTCCTTCTGCCAGCCCCGAACCAACGGCCAGGCCGGAATCAGTTTCAGCGCCTCGCCGAACGACTCGCGGGCCCGGTCTTTCAAACCTGCCCCGGCCTGCAGGACACCCACGTTCGCCCAGCCGAACGCCGTCGCGAAGTTCGGCGTCTGGCGTACGAGCCGCTCGACACGGCCGAGGGCGATCGCGCTCTCCGGCTCCCGCGCAGCGGCCAGCACGGCCCGGTTCATCGTCATCCCGTCCCTGAACACGTTCAGGGGAACCGCGAAAGGCGGTCTGCCGTCACCGAACGAGATCTCGACCGTATCGCTGGCGGCCCCCATCGCCTCGTCGACGGCGTTGATCGCCTCGTCGAGCGCCGGAACCAGCCGATCCGAGGCGATGCCGGCCCGGAGTTTCCCGAGAGCTGACCGAAGAGGGCCGTCGGAAGCGACGTCCGGCATCCACAGGTGGAGTCCACGAGAACCAACCTTCAGAACCGGTTGAAACACGAGAGCCTCCGGCATCAAAACAGCTATATTGTTATCAGTATATAATGCGAGATTTCGGCCGACGGAAATGGGGAGTTTCATGGCGGCGACTTCACCCATCATGACCTGGCGCATCGCCGGCGTATACGTCGCGGTGCCCTCGATCTTCCGGCGGATCGCATCGGCATCGGGCCTGGCCAACAGCTCCAGCTCGACCCAGCCATCGAACGGAATGGTCAGACCTGATGCGGAATGTCTCGTATTCCAGAGATTCCCGGCCGGCAGCGCATCGGCCGTTTTGCGACCACCGCTGCCGTTGACAGGCTTCGGCCAATGCACTTCCGCGGCAAGATCCCGCAACGGCACATCCAGTGCGCGCAGCTCCGCGTCGATGCCGATCTCGCCTTTTGCCGGGTTCCATTCGGACACCCGGACCTCGAGGGTATGCCACGCGGGCAGTCGCACGTCGGGCGTCACCGCAACCGCAGGGGCGATGCAGGCTCCCGCGAGCGCCACCGCCAGGGCGGCGGCGGTTCCCAGGGTCTTCAGCAGGCTCATCGGCATGGTTCGTCCTCCGGAAATCGGGAATGTCAGGCCTGGTCGGGCGTTTCACCCTCTTCGGTCTTCGGCTTGTTGTCGGTGCGGCGCAGCGTCGGGAAGAGGATGACGTCGCGAATCGACGCCGAGTCGGTCAACACCATCACGAGCCGGTCGATACCGATTCCCAGGCCGCCGGCCGGGGGCATGCCGTACCGCAGGGCGTTCACGTAGTCTTCGTCCATCTGGTGGGCTTCGTCGTCGCCGCCAGCCCGCTGCCGGAGCTGGTCTTCGAAGCGCATGCGCTGTTCTTCGGGGTCGTTCAGCTCGGAGAACGCGTTCGCGTTTTCGCGTCCGGCGATGAACATCTCGAACCGGTCGACCTTCGTCGGGTCCTGCGCGTTGGCCTTGGCCAGCGGCGAGGTCTCCTTCGGATACTCGATCACGAACGTCGGGTTCAGCAGCGTCGACTCGATCTTCTCCTCGAAGATCTTGACGATCAGCTTGGCGCTGGTGTCGGTCGGTTCGATGTAGATTCCGAGCTCTTTCGCCTTGGCCGCGGCCAATTCGCGCGGGCAGTTGAAATCGAGCTCGGGGCAGTTGGCGATCTCGCGCACGGCATCGACCATCTTCAGCCGCTTCCAGGGCCTGCTGAAATCAAGCGTTTTGCCCTGGTAGGGCACTTTCAGGTCGGGAAAGAACTGTTTCGTAACCTCGACCACGAGAGACTCCGTCAGCTCGATCATCGTCTCCATGTCGCCGTAGGCGTGGTAGGTCTCCATCATGGTGAACTCGGGATTGTGCTTGATCGAGATGCCCTCGTTGCGGAAACTGCGGTTGATCTCGTACACCCGTTCGAAGCCGCCGACCAGCAGCCGCTTCAGATAAAGCTCCGGGGCGATGCGCAGGAACAGGTCCATGT
>JAKJFL010000076.1:0-10236 GCA_022704935.1 Candidatus Rifleibacteriota bacterium | reverse complement strand
GCATCGTCCCATCGAGAAAGCCGCAAGTCCAGACGCCGTTGAGCAGATGGAACAGGGCACGATCGGCCGCGAGAATCGTCTCCATCGGCACCTCTTACTCGCCCATATATTCTTCGCTCATCATCGTTTCGAGGTTGTCGAACCGGGCGAAGTGCGGGAAAAAGGCCATTTCGCAGGTGCCAACCGGGCCGTTGCGCTGTTTGGCGATGATGACCTCGGCCTTGTTTCTGCTCTCTTCCTTCTTCTGGTTATAATATTGATCGCGATACAAAAAGATGACGACATCGGCGTCCTGTTCGATGGCGCCGGATTCACGAAGATCCGACAGCATCGGTCGTTTGTCGGTACGCGATTCGACGGCGCGCGACAGCTGGGACAGGCAGATGACGGGCACGCTCAGCTCGCGGGCGATTCCCTTGAGGCCGCGGGAGATGGCCGAGATTTCCTGCACGCGGTTGTCCTGGCTGCTGCCGCCGCTCTGCAGGCTCATCATCTGCAGATAGTCGATCACGATGAGGCCGATGTTCTCCTGGGCCTTGGCGCGGCGGGCCTTGCTGCGCACCTCCATGAGAGTCGCGTTCGGCGAGTCGTCGATGAAGATGGGCGTTTCCTCCAGCACGCCGGCCGTCATGGTCAGCTTCGCCCAGTCTTCGTCGGCCAGGAAGCCGTTGCGGATCTTCTGGCCGTCGATGCGGGCCTCGGACACGATGAGACGCTGCATGAGCTGCTTGCACGACATTTCGAGCGAGAAGATCAGGACCGGCACGCTGTTGACGGAGGCCACGTGTTGGGCGATGTTCAGACAGAACGCGGTTTTTCCCATCGAGGGGCGAGCCGCGACGATGATCAGATCCGACGGCTGGAAGCCGGAGGTCATCTCGTCGAGCTTCGTGAACCCCGTCGCCACGCCGGTGACGGACTGTTTGTGCTCGTACAGGCGCTCGAGCTGGTTGAAGGTGTCGGCGACCAGGTCGCGGATGCGCACATAGGACTGCGTCTTGCCCATCTGGGTAAGCTGGAGAACCTTCTGCTGCGCTTCGTCTAGAACGGTCTGGGCAACAACCTGCGGCTCGAAGGCGGTGCGGGCGATCTCCCCGCTGACGCCGATCAGCTGCCGAAGCAGGGATTTTTCCTTGACGATCTTCGCGTAATGCTCGGCGTTTGCCGCCGTGGGAACCACGTTCAGCAGCTGGGCCAGGTAGCTCGCCCCGCCGATGTCCTGCAGCTGGTTCTGGGTGCGCAGTTCTTCCTGCAGCGTGACCATGTCGCAGGGTTTGTTTGCCTGGTACAGGTTCACCAACGCCTGGAAAATGGCACGATGGGAGGTCTGGTAAAAGTCATCGGCGACGATGAACTCGACGGCCTTCACGACCGCGTCGACGTCCATCATCATCGAGCCGAGCAGGGCCTGCTCCGCCTCGAGATTCTGCGGAGGAATTTTCTGGAACGCATCGCTCATCGTCTCACCTCGAACCCGGCGCCGTCGCGCAACCCTCCCGGATCACGCCGATTGGTATTTCAGGAAAACGACCTCATCACGAAGCTCACGAAGGACACGGAGGTTTCACAGAGAAAAATGAATTCTCTGTGCGACCTCTGTGTTCTTCGTGTTCTCCGTGATGAGCGTTCTTTCTGGCCTGCCCGGATCAGGCGGTGACTTCGGCGGCTTCCTCGGGAAGGACGACGAGCTTCACGACGGCCTTCACGTCGGTGTAGAGTTTCACGGAGACTTCGTGCTCGCCGAGTTCCTTGATGTGATCGACAACGACGCTGCGCTTGTCGAGCTGCATGTCGATCTTCTTGCCGATCAGTTCGGCGATCTCGGTGTTGGTGACAGAGCCGAACAGGCGGCCCTTTTCACCGGACTTGCGGGTGATCTTGATGGTGAGACCGTCGATCTTCTTGGCGACCGCCTGGGCCTCTTCCTTCTCCTTCACTTCCTGGCGCTTCCAGGAGTGCTTGAGCATCTCAAGGTTTTTCATGGTGCCCGGGGTGACCGGCACAGCCAGGTTGCGGGGGAAAAGGAAGTTGCGGGCATACCCTTCGGCGACGCGCTTGGTCTCGCCGCGCTTGCCGACGCTTCCGACGTTCTGGATCAACAGGACTTGCATGGTAATTCCTCCTCAGAATTGATCGAAGAATGACGACTCTCCGTCGTCGTTGTTCACGTTTTTGGGTGGTGAGGCCCTGAAATCGAGCCACACATCGGCGATGCCGGCCCAGACGAGCAGCTGGGTCATCAGCAGGGCCAGGATCGACAGACCGAACCGGTTCGGCGTGCTGATCTCGTGTTTCTCGAAGAAGTAGAACAACAGAGACATCCCGATGATGAAATACAGGATTTTGCTGATGGCGATGCAGTTCGCGCCGATCACCCGTATGACATGCCGGATTTCGATCTGGACGATCCCGTCGGCGCCGCTGTAGAGCAGCCAGCCGGCGAGGAACACCCAGATCAGTTTCCAGTCGAACCGCCAACTCGAGAAGGCGGGAAACGGCTGCACGACCAGACCGTGTTTCGAAGCCGTCATCGACATGCCCAGATACATGACCGTCAGGGAAAACAGGTGCCAGCCAAAGAAGAAGGTCACAGGAACGAGCAGGGCGACGAACTCCATCCAGTCGCGGAACTGGCGCACCACCACTTCCGTCGCTTCGGCGGCATCGGCCGCTTCGGACGAGCCGATGGCGGCGGTTTCGGAACCGGGAACGCCCGCGGGTTCACTCGCCGCCACACTCTTCGAGGCAACGGCACCCCCGGAGGTCTCTCCGGCGCTTGTCACAGCCGCTTTTGACGTTGCATTCCGGGTGTTGAGCTTGCGGATCTGCTCCTCGACGATTTTCGCCTGGCTCTCGAACACGCTTCTCAGCTTCCAGACGCGAACGCCTGCATCTCCGAACAGTGGAGAAACGCTCCAGAGGCAGAAGGAAAACAGCATCGCGCCTGCAACCGAGATCCCGAGCGCCCGCAGGGCTGGCAGTCCATTCGCCATGGCTCGCGCCAGCAGGCCGGCAGGCAGCAGCAGGGCCGGAACGAACAGGATTCCCGCCGACGAGCCGCCGTAGGCCGCCAGCCCCGCGATCGTCAAACAGGCATACAGGGCGAACCAGCCGCCGCCCCACGCCAGTCCGGCGAACACGGCAGGCACGCCGGCCATCGCCATCAGAAGGGTGCTGAACAGAGGGGTGTGCAGAGAGACGAACAGCGTCACCAGCGTGAGAGCCGCCATAAGGGCGGTCCCAGCGGGACGCTGTTCGACGATCTTGTTCATGATGCGCAGCTCTTGTCGGGCATCGGCCTCGGAAGGAAGCGTCCCTTCCGAGGCCGCCCGCGCCTCAGGCGGCGATGAAGGGCAGCAGGGCGATGTTGCGGGCGCGCTTGATGGCGCCGGTCAGCATGCGCTGATGCTCGCTGCAGGTGCCGGTGGTGCGGCGGCTGACGATCTTGCCGCGATCGTTGATGAAGCGGCGAAGCTTGTTGGTGTCTTTATAATCGATGAACGTCGATTTGTCCTTGCAGAACTGGCACACCTTCCGGTGGCGGGGGCGACGCATTTCGCGGGGGGAATCATTTTCGGCCATGATATATATATCCTCCAGAATATTTCAGACAGACCGGGCCATGCCCGGCACGGAATTCGAATCGGATCAGAAGGGCACTTCGTCGCCGCCGGGAGCAGGATAATCGGCATCGCCGCCACCGTAGTCGGGAGCGACGTCGCCGCCCTCATCGGGGCCGCGGCCGGCACCGCCGGGACCGCCGGCGCCGCCAAGGAACTGGACGCTGTCGGCGATGATCTCGGTCACGGTGCGCTTCTGCTTGTCCTGGGTCTCGTAGGTGCGGTTCTGCAGGCGCCCCTCGACAAAGACCGGCCGGCCCTTGGAGAGGAACTTGCTGCAGTTCTCGCCCGACTTGCCCCAGACGACGATGTTGAAGTAGTTGACTTCCTTCTTCATTTCGCCGTCGCCGCCCTTGAACTGGCGGTTCACGGCGATCGCGAACTTTGCGACGGCCGTTCCCTGAGGGGTGTATTTCAGCTCGGGGTCACGAGTGAGATTCCCCATCAGGAACACTTTGTTGAGATTTGCGGCCATGCGCGTCGTTCCCGATTACTGGGGGCGAGCAGTGGTCATGAAGCGCAGAATGTTCTGATTGATCAGATAGAAGCGCTCCAGTTCACGGAGAACGTCGCCGGTTCCCTTGAAGTCGATGAGGACGTAGTAGCCCTCATTGTGCTTCTCGACGGGATACGCGAGCATGCGTTTGCCCCAGCGGTTGACCTTCTCGACCTGGCCGCCGTAGCGGTTGATGGCGCCCTCGATCTTCGCAACGACGGCGTCGACGGCATCCTCGGCAATGGTGGGTTCGGTGAAAAACAGGGTTTCGTAAGGTTTCACAGGGTCGTAATGACCTCCCTTCGGATGAATGAACATTCAGCCCCCGGCCCGACCCGGACGCGGGAGCAGGGAATGGTACCCCGCAGGATAGCACGAATCTAACGCCGTTTCAAGTCCCTCTCGAGAAGACACAAAGACATCAACCCTTACCCCATTGTTCTATCAGGTCGTCGTTCTTCTTGCCTTGGCGCCTGGTATGTTGAAATTCGAACGATTCACCGCGGAGACGCTGAGACGCCGAGGAAATTATCTTAATACATTTTTTCAATCTCTGCGCCTCTGTGCCTCGGCGGTGAAAAGGTCTTTGTATCTTTGTGGGAGAACAATCTCTGGGGCTCACTCGATCGGGCTCAGGGACTCGGCGGGAGTGCCGTCGCTCCAGACTCCGGTCGCGCGGGAACCGGGGGTTCGCAACAGCGCCTCGTCACGGCTTCCGCCATGGAACGCCGCATCGATCAGCCGGTCGAGACATCGCCACGTCACCCACCAGTCGAGCGCGTCGGGAGGCCGGACGGCATCCCGTTCGAGGCCAGGCGCGCCGAGCAGTCTCGTGAACACTTTTCCGGCAAGCTGTTTCAGCCTGGGGAAGCGCGGCGGCGTGGGAGGCCGTCCCGTCGCTCCGTCTATATCATACGATATATCAGCAGCCTGCGGGAAAAAGTGGTCCGCGACCATCGGAGGCTCCCCGTGCCGGTCGGATCGCACCAGCGCGATCACGTTGTCGGCCGAAGCCACGCCGGTCGCCCGGTCGTGGAACACCCTGCCCCGCTCGAGCGTCACGCGCCGGTCCTCGTCACCGATCAGCGTCAGCAGCATCGTGCCGGAAGGAATCAGCGTGAGATCCTCAATGAGGCTCTTCGGCCGCAGATGAAGCCGTTTCGCCGACTCGCTTCCCTGCGCATCGGCCCCCTCGACGCTCAGGACGGCGAGCGGTTTTGGCAACCCTTCGCGGGTCGCTACCGCGGCCAGGTTCATTGCCATACAGCCGCCCAGCGAGTGGCCTGCCAGCACCATGCCGTCGGGGCGAGGCCTGACGCGGCCCGGCTTTTCGAGCTCGGCTAGCGCCCGCTTCAGGGCCGCGACGGCATGCGACACCGGTTCGCGCACCTGCATCCGACCCGTCTGGTAGACGAGCCAGACGACGATGTTTCCGCGCCGGACGAGATGCTCGATCCAGGCGCCCTGCCCTCTCGGGTTGATGCCCAACCACCCGTGCAGGAGAACGACGAGCGGCGCCGACGCCGGAACCGGGTCGGCCGGAGTGACGAGAAGAAACGCCTCTTCCCCGGCACCCTGCCAGAGCCGCTCCGCCCGCGCGTGGGGATAGGCCGGCGCGCCCGGCCCCGATGCCGGAGGCCCCGGAGGAGCGGGCTTCTGTGCGAGTGGTCCGCCGGTTTCGGCCGGACAGGCGGCCGACAGCAGACAGAACACAGCAACGAACACCGTCGCAAACCGGCACCACGGATACCGCCATGCCCGATTCGAACTCCTGCGGCCTGCCTCCGAAAAAGTCGTATGATCGCAGATGGACGCGTTGTTCGATCTCTTCATACCTTCACGTTCCGAATCAGCGCCGGTCGGCGAAGGGGTCATGAACCGCGGTGACGCGACGGACATAGCCGTATTTGCCGCCGCCGTATTTCAGGACACTGCCGCCCCGCATGTTCCGGTCGATCTCGTCGATCGTCTGAGGCCGCCCCTGACGGAGGCAGTCGGCGAACATCGGGGTTCCCTTCTCGTTCATGCCGATGTAGGCAAACCAGTGGTGGGCATCGTTCGTGGGATTGTAGGCCGGATCGACGTCGTAATGCACCTTGACATGGATGAGCATGCCGGGCTTGAGCGTTCCCGCCTTCGCGGCGTCGTCGAGGCTGTCGATCTGCGCGCCGCGCAACGTCGTGTCGGCCGGATAGGCGAGGTGCGGGTAGATGGCGTCTGCTTTCGCCGGCTTCGCACCAGCCCCGGCGGCAATGGTGCCGGCATACTGGAGGCACTTGTTGGGCGTGGTGAACCACTTGCTTTTCTTCGCGGCCTCGATCCCGTCGAGCAGGCACTTCGGGATGCCGGGGCCGTTGATGCCGTCGGCGGAGGGCTTCGTCGTCACTTTTCCGGAATTTTCGGTGGATGCCTGCTTCTCGGCAGTTCCGGCGTAGGGTGATCCACGTTTCCCGTCGTAGGCAGGTACGCCAGGGATATCCACGAGCGAAACGTGAACGAAGGCATAGCCGTTTCCGTGCCTGATGCGGTACCAGTCGCCCTCGCGGGCGACGACCGTGATCCGCGTGCCCGGTGCGAAGCCGTCGATGATCTTCCCCCAGGGGCCGGTGCGCACATTCAGCCGCCATCGGCAGTTCACATTCCCTTCACAGGGATACGTCGCCGCGATGCCGGCGGCGGTGTCATCGTCCCCCTGGCCGATGGCGAGCGAAACAGTGCTCCCACTGGCCGCGGTATCGTGCCGATCGGAAACGGTCACCGGAGCGTTCGGCGTGAAGGGAAGCCTGGGCAACGGCTCGGCAAGGAGCGCTGTTCCGGCAACCAGCGGTGCGGCAAGGAGCATTCCCACCCAGTTCGGATACTTCATCGTTCGGCACCTCAGATGAAATTCGGATTCTTGGTTTCTCAGTCACTATACCGCCGTTTCAGGAAAAAGTTCCCCTTTTCCCTCAGATGCGCTTCGGGCACAGGGCGGCAAGCTCGCAGCCAGCACAGTCGGGTGCGCGGGCAGAGCAGCGGGCGCGGCCGTGCAGGATGATCGCATGGGAAAAAGCGATCCAGCGGTTTTCCGGAATCAGCTTCATCAGATCGGCTTCGATCTTTTCGGCGTCCGTCTCGCTCGTGAGGCCGAGCCGCCAGGAGAGGCGCGTCACGTGCGTATCGACCACGACGCCCGAGGCGATGCCGAACGCCGTGCCGAGCACCACGTTCGCCGTCTTGCGACCCACCCCTGGCAGGACGACCAGCTCTTCGAGCGTTTTGGGAACGGCGCCGCCATGTTTCTCGAAGATTGCCTTCGCGCATGATATAATATTTTTCGCTTTATTTCGGAAAAAGCCCGTCGAGCGGATGTCGTTTTCGAACTCCGCCTGGTCGGCACGAGCAAAATCGGAGGCCGTGCGATATTTTTTGAACAGCGTCGCCGTGACCATGTTTACCCGCTCGTCGGTGCACTGGGCCGACAGAATCGTCGATACGAGCAATTGGAGCGGATTCTCGTGTTTCAGGGCGCAGTGCGGATCCGGATAGATCGAGAACAGCGCCTCGAGAAGGGCCGGCACGCGGGCCGGCGCGTCTTTCGTCGGATCGGTATCGATCTTCGTGGCGACGGCCGGCACGGGCTTCTGTTCCCGAGCGGGTGTTTTGTTTCCTGAGGCCGCCGTTTTCGGGCCGACCATGCGTTTCGCAGGCATCTGGTTCATCCTTTCCGCCCGGTTCTCCGTGCCCGGAACCAGGCTTTCACGTCGTCGGAGGTCATGCTGTTCAGAAGCTGTGCGGCTTCGAGGCCGCCCTTGCGGGCGATTCCGAGGCCGAATCGTGTATATGCAAGGCTTTCCCGGTCGTGGGCATCAGGCCCGATAACAAACATCAGCCCCCGATCGCGCCAGGCGCGGATTTTCCGCCAGTCCAGGTCCAGCCGCTGCGGCTGGCCGTTGATCTCGACAGCGACCCCGTTCGCGAGGCACGCCTCGAGGACGCGGTCCAGGTCGATCCCGTATCCTTCCCGGCCAAGCAGGAGCCTGCCCTCCGGGTGGCCCAGCACGCGGGTGAAGGGATTTTCCACGGCTTTGATCACGCGGCGGGTCATCTCGTCCCGCGGCATCGTGAACCCCGAGTGGACCGAGGCGATGACGAAATCGAATCCCTCGAGAAGCTCCTCCGCGTAGTCGAGCGAGCCGTCGGTCCGGATGTCGCTTTCGATGCCCTTCAGCAGCACCAGGCCGCCGCCGGCATGCATGCGGTTCCAGGCGTCGATCTCGTGCCACTGTTTTCTGATCGCCGCCGGGTCGAGACCGCCCGCATAATGGGCCGACATCGAGTGGTCGCTGATGCCGAGCCAGCTCCAGCCGAGCGCCCGCGCGCCGGCGGCCATGCCGTCGAGCTCTTCCAGACCGTCGGAAGCGGTGGTGTGGGCGTGAATCGCGCCCTTCAGATCTTCCGGTCCGACGAGCGCCGGCAGCTTGCCGGTTCCCGCCCACTCCACCTCGCCCAACCCCTCGCGCAGCTCGGGTGCGACCCACGCGAGGCCGAGCGCCTCGTAGACCTCCTGTTCGGTAGCCATGGGAGGCGCCGTCTCACCCTCGTACAGGCCGTATTCGTTCAGCTTCAGCCCCTTCGAGAGGGCGAGGGAGCGCATGTGCGTGTTGTGCTCCTTCGAGCCGGTGAAGTAGCAGAGCGCCGGGCCCAGCGACTCGGGCGGAACTACCCGCAGGTCGATCTGCAGACCGTTTTCCAGCAGAATCGACGACTTAGTCTCCCCCGACGCGATCGTCTTCGAGGCGCCGGGAAATCGCAGAAACGCCGCCATGACAGCCGGCCCGCCGTCCGTCGCGGCGAGGATGTCCAGGTCGCCGACCGTCTCCCGGCGGCGCCGAAAGCTTCCCGCGGCATGATATTCGGCCTCCGGAGCTTCCCGGTGAAGCCATTCAAGCAATCGGTCCACGACTGATTCCGCGTCGGAAAAGAGAAATCGGCCGCTGAACTTCCTGACAAGTTCTATACCGTCAATAATATTTTTAACGCTTTTTTCTCCGAACCCCTCGAGCGCGACGATCCGCCCGTCGGAGCAGGCGGCTTCGAGTTTGGCCAGATCATCGATGCCGAGCTTTTCCCGGAGACGCGCGACTTTTTTCGGCCCGAGGCCGGGAACGCGCATCATTTCGAACAGCCCCGGGGGGAACGAGGTCTTCAGCGCGTCCATCTCGGCAAGCCGGCCGCCGGCGATGAACTCCTCGACGTGCCTGCACATCGATTCGCCGAAGCCTTTGGGCGGGGAATCAAGAAGCTGTTTCAGGGGAACGGCCAGGGTCTGGAGCGTCCGCGCAGCATTCCGATACGCGCGAACCTTGAAAGGATTCGCCCCAGCAAGTTCCAGCAGGTCCGCCATTTCCTCGAACAATGCCATCAGCCGCTCACGCGATTCCATCGCTCGTCTCCTCCCCTCCCATCGGATTCGGGTGTACGGTATCGTCAAACATGAAACCCGGTCAACCGGGTTGCAATTTCGAAACAAATGAGGCAGATTGGACGGGAAGCACGGTCGGGCCGCCAAGAGAAACACAAGACCCGGCCGAATCGTGAAAGGAGCTTGTACCAATGAAAAAACTGTCCCTGTTCCTGGTCGTCCTGGCCGCGTTCTTTGTCATGAGCGTCTCCGCCGAGGCTGGAAGCTACACGAAGCAGAACCACTCGCTGTACCTCGACGGCAAGGTCCTCGTTCGCTTCGACCAGCTTCTCCTGGGCTGGACCCGCGATCAGAAGGAAATCGACCGCATCCGCTTCAAGATGACCTGTCTCAAGGGCAAAGCCATCCTGGACAACGTCGAGTACATCGACGCCGCGATCGACGGCAGGGAGGCCGTCCGCTGGGCCAAGTCCCAGTTCCCGATGAACCTCGACTTTTCCGCGAAGCTGGGCCACATGGATCGCGCCCATCGCGTCTCGATCGCGCAGACCACCGAGTTCAAGATCGCCCCGTACGATCTGAAGACCGCCAAGGTCCGCTTTCACATCCAGGCTTCGGGCCGCAGCTACAAAGTGACCTGGGTCCCGCTGACGGGCGAGGTTCACGCCATCTGGTAAGCGGTTCGGGCAACCACGACCCCGGTCGGCTTTTCGGCC
>JAKJFL010000694.1:0-2143 GCA_022704935.1 Candidatus Rifleibacteriota bacterium | reverse complement strand
CATTTCGAGGTTGTCGCAGAGCTGGTCGAAAATGCCGTCGAGATGGACGTTGCCCGTGATGACGTTGAAGGTCATGTTGATCTGCTTCAGCAGCTGCGCCCGGCCGGCTTCCTTGCGAAGCTGATACAGGTGCGAGAACCAGAAGCCGAGATGGTTCGTCACGATCGCCATCAGCCGAGCGAAGGGGCCTGGCGACGGAACGCGGTTCGTCGAGACGCCCAGATACCCGTAGGTCATTCCGGCAACTTGGCACGGGAACGTCTGAATGACGGGCTTCGGCGACCAGGACAGGCCGCTCCGGCTGTTCGCGGGGAGAACCGACAGCTTGGATTTGAAAAGATGGCGGAAATTTTCCTGTTCGCCGAGAAACTCGAGCATATCGACGACTTCGGCCGGCAGCTCGTCGTATCGCGCCGCTTCGCTTCCGATTCGGCGGGACGATGCCGGAAGATCGGTTGCCACGAGAACGTGCGACTGTTCCTCTGAAACGCGCTGGACGATGAAGGCGGTGTCGAGGTCGAAGACGCTCTGAAGACGTCGCAGAAAACTTCCGAGATACGACTCGTTTTCGGTATACCAGGATTCGTGGGGCTCTTGCCAAGGGGATGCGAGCATCCAGTCAGTGACTTTCTCCGAGGAGAAGAGACGCTGCATCTCGTGCTGAAACTCGAGCGCCCTGCGCGGGTCGTCGATTTCCGACACATGCGACCGCGGGCCGTTGATATGCCTGCTGAACAGAAGCTCCGTGAGGCGTTCCGCGAAATACATCCATTCCCGATGTTCGGAGCGGCAAACCGGCTGGATGACGATGGTGAGGTCACCCGCGAGAGCCTGGCGGAACATGAACGGAGCGATGATCGAAAGAACACGATTGCCGCAGGGCGACAGGCCATTGACGTGAGGCGCGTCATCGTCCGTCGCATGCGTTCCGATCTCGAAGGCGTGAACCCAGTCGAGCATCGCACCGAATGTTTCCTCGGAAACCGGCTTCAGCATCACCGGGGCCATCCCGGGCTCGGGCTTCGTCTTCAACAGACGAACGCGGACTGCGATGAATTCGGGAAGTTCGGCCAGCCATTCCGCGAGCAGCGGGCTCCAGAGATCGTTTGCCGGCAGACGTGCCGCCCGCGAGAGCAGGTCAAGAAACGCTGTTCGCATCCCGGACTTCTCCTGTGAAAAATCGTCGCGCCCCATTATACGTGATGCCCTCCACAACAACAAGTGTGCGCGCACTGCCGGCAAATACGTTACGTGCGACTGAGCGTTCACGCGAAAGACAACAGGGGTACGAAGGTACTTGATTTGGCGATGAATTGGTGGTATGATACCCGTCTACCATATCAATGAAAGGTGATGTTCGTTATGGCTAACACTTCCTCCGCCGCCAAAAACGCCCGCAAGGCCCAGCGCCGCCACACGCTGCGCGTTGCCGTCAAATCAGAACTCAAGACCCTTCGCAAGAAGACCCTCGAGCTCGCCGAATCCGGCAAGTCGAACGCCGACACAGTCGAGACGACGGCGAACAACGCATACAGCCGCATTGCCAAGGCCGGTTCCAACGGATACATTCATCCCAGAACCGCTGCCCGCAAGATCGGCCGCCTCATGCGCGCCGTCAACAAGCTTCAGACCGAGAAAAACGCCTGACCTGTTGAACCGGGTTCCGCTTGGCTGACAAAGCCGGGCGAGTCTGTGTCGTTCGCTCTGGCCCGGACAGCGGCGCGTTCGTGCCGTGTGCCGTGGTCGCGATCACCAGCCGCCGACGTCGTCCGTCGGCGGCTGGTGGCATTTTCCAGTGATGACTTCGGCGAGAAAACGCTGAAGCAGAAGGGCTTCGTTCGGAGGCGACTTTTTCACCGCCGCATCCATCTCGACGAGCTTCGGAGCCAGCCGGGCGAGTTCCGCATGGGTATACCCCGCCGCCGCCGCAAGCGATTTGACGCGCATCGCCTGTTCGATGCCGAGCGACTCCGCAAGCAGGGGCGGCCAGTCGCCAGCCTCTTTCTGAACTGATTCCGTCAGGTTTTTCCGCTCCTGATTCGATTTGAAATCGGTTTTGCCGCTGAGCTGTCGGATTCCGCGCAGCTTGTCAAGAAGTGGCCGCCCAAGGTCGGGGCGGTCACGGGCGATGTCATGGAGAAGC
>JAKJFL010000693.1:0-2145 GCA_022704935.1 Candidatus Rifleibacteriota bacterium | reverse complement strand
TCCACCGCCGGACCTTCTCCTTCCCACCGCTGACACTTCCCGCCGGCTACTACTTCCTGACGATCCGCGGCTTTGCCGAAGGCTTCGTCACCCGCGAGCGCAAATGGAAGGGAAAAACCGTCCAGATCGGCATCCACGATGGAAAAACCACGCAACTCCGGGAAGCTCTTTCCATGTTCGTATGGTAGAAAAGTTGAAAAAAGTCACAATTCCTGGAACCCGGGATGTCTCTCCTGGGTCTAAGGATATCGAGGCCGGGGAAGACGAGGAACGGCAGCTCATCCGGCGCGCCGCGTCGGGACACCGACCGTCTTTCGACCGGCTCGCGGCTCGATATCATCAGGCCGTCTACAGGGTTGCCTACCGGTTCTTCAACGGCAAGGAAGACGCGTGCGATGCGACGCAGGAGGTGTTTCTCAAGGCGTGGCGGTCCATCGGTTCGTTCGAGGGCAGATCGAGCTTCAAAACCTGGATTCTGCGAATTGCCGGCAATACCTGCATCACCCTTTCGCAGTCACGGAGTCGGCAGAAAAAGTCGTTTCTCGAGTCGATCATCGACTGGTTTTCGAAACGTCCCGAAGACGACCCGGCCGACATCGTCATCGAGCAGGAATACCAGGCCGAACTCCGCAAGGCGATCGAGCGGAATATCGCGAAGCTTCCCGAGGCGTATCGCATGCCAGTCATCCTGCGCGACATGGAAGGGTATTCCCATGACCAGATCGCCGAGGTTCTCGATATCAGGGAAGGGACCGTCAAATCCCGCATCAACCGCGGCCGCCGGCTGTTACAGGAAGCCCTGGAGCCGCTTCTTCGGCAGAGGAGCAGAACATGAAATGCACCCGGCTTGAGGATTGGTATGAAAAGCATGGCGACGATCGCCCGGACGACTCGTTCCAGGACATGATCGCACATGCCCGGTCGTGTCCCGAATGCGCCGCCGCGATGGCGAACAGGGCCTTCCTGCTCGAGACGATGCGCGAGATGCCGGCCCCCGAGGCCCCCCAAGATCTCGCGGCGCGCATCGGCCAATTCATCGATATCGAAGAGGGGGAACCCGAAGACCCTGAATCCGCGCCCAACATCCTCGATTCGCTAATCGAGAGCTGGCTGCGACCCGTTCAGACGGTGCTCGTTGCTGGCTGCGTCGCGACGTTCGTCTGGATCGGCATTTCCGATGTTCCCCGCCAGGCTCCGGTGCGATACCAGGCCGCACTACTTAACGGCGCGGAGGAGCATTCCTTCCCGGCACGTCCGGGAACGGCGCTGGCGTTGGATGAGCCCGGTCGACAGACGCCGGTGGAAGGCCAAACGTTGGCGAAGCTGAGCGAAGAGGACGTTACCGCCTTCATGCGAAAAATGAACGAATATCGCCGAAGCCACCCTGAAATG
Source organism: Candidatus Rifleibacteriota bacterium (assembly GCA_022704935.1). Classification (GTDB taxonomy): domain Bacteria; phylum Muiribacteriota; class Ozemobacteria; order Ozemobacterales; family Ozemobacteraceae; genus MWAR01. Next base: position 753 of record JAKJFL010000693.1, on the reverse strand, counting down.
GATGATCCCGAGTCCGGCATGCCCGCCGGCATGCTCGCGGCCGACCGGTGAGCCGCAATCACGTTGTCCGGAGGACCGACCACGCCATGAAAACCGCTGGAGCACATGCGACGATATCGCCGATTTTCGCGATGACCCGCGAACCGTCTCTCCTCAAAAACGTGACCGTTCTTGATGTCTCACCCCATCCGTTCCGTAGGGGCGGGTTCGAATCCCGTCTCTGTAACGAATTTGATATATATGATAATATATGTGCTGTTTGCGTCGCCATGAAGCCGCTGCTCGTCTCGATCGCCTTTCTCGTCATGCTCTGCGCCCCGGTCCAGGCCGGCCCGGCGAACGAGCTGTTCGGCACCTCTCTCATCGCCGACATCGCGGAAAAGGTGAGCCCGGCCGTCGTCGCCATTGAATCCGTCCAGTATGTGCGGCGCCGGGGCTTCGGGTCGGGAGACCCGTTCCTAGACCAGTTCTTCGGCCATCTCTTCGAAGACGATTTTTCTGGCTTCAACAATGTCATTCCGCAGAAGGGCAACGGCTCAGGCGTCATCATCAGCGCCGACGGACATTTGCTGACGAACGAGCATGTCATCGCTGGCGCAGACGAAGTGCTCGTCAAACTGAAGGACGGCCGGAAGGCGAAGGCGCGCCTCATCGGCAAGGATGCGAAAAGCGATTTGGCCGTGCTGAAGATCGACGGTGAATCCGCGCTTCCCTTCGCACCGCTGGGTGACTCGGACAAGCTGCGGGTGGGGG